>VAXA01000055.1 GCA_005883365.1 Actinomycetota bacterium | reverse complement strand
GCCGCTGTCGGAACGGGTTCCCAGCTGCCGGGGCTCGCCCTCGCGGGCGCCGCAATGGCCGGCGTCTTCGGGATGCTGACGGCCGCGGTCGACCTCGCCGGCGGGATCGACAAGAGCGACATCGGCCCGGCGACCGCCTCGGCGTTCCACCACTCCGTGGACATCTTCTTCGTCTCTGCGGAGCTGGCGGTGATTCTGCCGATCGCGGTGGTTGCCCTCGTCGCGTGGCGTACGCGCGTCCTGCCGCGCTGGTGGGCCGCCTTCAGCGGGCTTGTCGCAGTCGTGCTCATCATCGGCCCGATCGGGTGGATCGGTCTGATCTTCGGCCTGCCGGTCTGGACGCTCGGCACGAGCCTCTTCGTGCTGCTCCGGCGCTCTCGCACACGGGTGGAAACAGCCGCTGCGGCCGCCTGAGGACGGGGGGAGGGCGGAGGTGCGCTTCGGGGTCGGCGCGCCTCCGTACCTCTACGCGACGCGGCTGGCCACGCGCGATGCGCCCTCGTGCGCCGGCAGGTAGAGCCGCTCGACGTACTCCGCGACCATCCGCGCCGTCCCGAAGCGCGGGCCCAGTTCGGCGATCGACTCGCGCATCAGCTCGATCCACCGCTGCGGCAGCCCCGCCTCGTCCCGCTCGTAGTAGGCCGGCAGCACCTGGTCCTCCAGCACCGCGTAGAGCGCCTCGGCGTCCGCCTCATCCTGCGCCGCGTCGCTCGTCGGGCCCTCGCTGTCGCCGATCGCGAACCCGCACGCGGGCGAGTACGCCTCGGCCCACCAGCCGTCGAGAATCGAGCAGTTCAGCACGCCGTTCAGCGCCGCCTTCATCCCCGAGGTGCCTGACGCCTCGAGCGGCCGCCGCGGCGTGTTGAGCCAGACGTCGACTCCCTGCACGAGCCGCCGCGCGAGCGTCATCTCGTAATCCTCGAGGAAGACGACCCGCCCCGCCGCGGCGGGCTCGCGCGCGAAGTCCACGACGAGCTGGATCACGTCCTTGCCGCCTTCGTCCGCCGGGTGCGCCTTGCCGGCCATGAGCACCTGGATCGGCCGCTCGGGATCCGCGAGGAGCCGATCGTCAGCACGTCGGGGTCGAGCTTCCGCGCGTGGCGGGTCGTGACGACGTACTCGAGCAACCGCTTCTTCGCGCTGCGGTGCGCAGCCCACAGGTCCTTAGCCGCCAACTCACGCGCCCGCTCGAACTGCGGGTCGGTGTCGCCGAGCAGGCCCTCGAGCTCGCCGGAGATCCATGTCCTCTGGTGGACGCCGTTCGTGACCGAAGTGATTGGAACCTGATCGACGCGCCTCTCCGGCCACAAGCCGTACCAGATCTCGCGCGAGACGGCGCCATGGAGCTCCGAGACGGCGTTTGCGTACTGCGACGTGCGCAGCGCGAACGGCGTGAGGCCGAAGCCCGTTTCGGCCGGGTCGACCTTCCCGAGCGCCGCGAACTCCTCCCACGCGAGGCCGCAGCGCTCGACGACACCGCCGAGGTTGCGCCGCACGAGCTCCGGGTCGAAGACCTCGTTCCCCGCCGGCACCGGCGTGTGCGTCGTGAAGACCGTCGACGCGCGCAGCCGCTCGAGTGCCTCGTCGGCCGACAGCCCCTGCCCCTCGACGAGCTCGCGCATCCGCTCGAGCTGGAGGAAGGCGGAATGCCCCTCGTTCATGTGGAAGACCGTCGGATCGAGTCCGAGCCGGCGCAACACCCGCACCCCGCCGACGCCGAGCACGAGCTCCTGCCGCAGTCGGTTCTCGCGGTCGCCGCCGTAGAGGATGTCGGTGACGTCGCGAGCCCACTGCGGATTGCCCTCGATCTTCGTGTCCAGGAGGTAGAGAGAGACACGCCCGACCGGCACGCGCCAGACGCCGATCCGCACGGGCACGAGATTGCCGCTGTCGTCCGCGAGCTCGACGAGCGGAGCCATCGGTACGAGCTCCAGCGGCAGGCGGCTCGGGTCGTTCCGTGGATAGCGCTCGACCTGCCGGTCGTTCTCGTCGAGCTGTTGCCGGAAGTAGCCGCGGCGGTAGAAGAGGCCGATCGCCACGAGCGGGACTCCGAGCTCCGATGCGGCCTTGAGATTGTCGCCGGCGAGCACGCCGAGGCCGCCCGAATAGACGGGAAGGCTTTCGTCGAGGCCGAACTCCGCGGAGAAGTAGGCGACGAGGAGGTCGGAGGGTCCGCTTCGCTCCCGCCACCAGGTCTGCTCGCCGCGATCGCGCGCAAGGCGCGCTTCGACGCGCGAGAGGCGCTCCAGATAGTCCGGCGTGAGCGCTCGCGCGAGATCCTCGTCCGTCAGCTCGGAGAGGAGCGCGGTCGGGTTGTGGTGCAGCTCGGCGAAGCGGCGCGGCTCCAGGTCGGCGAAGAGGAGTCGCGCCTCGGCGATCCACGTGAAGGAGAAGTCGCTCGCGATGGCGAGCAGCGACTCACGCAGCGTCGCGCCGTCGTGCACCTCGGTCACGAAGCGGCACCCTAACGTCCGCGTCGGGCCGCACGCGCCGGGTGCCGCGCGGCCCGGCTGCTAGCGTTGCGGATACACCGGAGAGCTTTGACAGGCAGCTTGGCGACCGGGTCAACAAACGCCTAAAGCGCCCGAGAGCACCGCTCCCGGGCCTCTGTAAGGAGACCAAGCGTGCACGACACACGGGAACGGCTCGAATCCATCCTCCGGCAGCGCATCGCCGTCCTCGACGGCTCCTGGGGCGTGCTCCTCCAGCGAGAGGTGCGCGGGGAGGAGGGCTACCGCGGCGAGTGGTTCCGCGACCACAGCCACGACCTGGCCGGCGACCCCGATCTGCTCAACCTCACGCAGCCGGAGCTGATCTCGCGCATCCACGGCGAGTACTTCGCGGCCGGCGCCGACATCGCGACCACGAACACGTTCACCGCGACGACGATCGGCCAGGCGGACTACGGCCTCGATGCCGACGTCGTGGAGCAGATGAACCTCGCCGGCGCGCGGCTCGCGCGCGCGGCCGCCGACGAGTGGGAAGCAAAGACCGGCAGCCCGCGCTTCGTCGCAGGCTCGGTCGGGCCGCTCAACGTCTCGCTCTCGCTGTCTCCGCGGGTGGACGACCCCGCCTACCGAGCGGCGACCTTCGACGAGGTGGCGGAGGCCTACGCGCACCAGATGTGGGCGCTGCGCGACGGTGGGGTGGACCTGCTCCTGATCGAGACCGTCTTCGACACCCTGAACGCGAAGGCCGCGATCGTCGCCGCGCGGGACGTCGCGCCGGAGCTGCCGCTCTGGCTCTCCTTCACCGCCGTCGACAAGAGCGGGCGCAACCTCTCCGGCCAGACCGTCGAGGCGTTCTGGCTCTCGGTCGAGCATGCCGAGCCGCTCGTCGTGGGCGTCAACTGCTCGCTCGGCGCGGCCGAGATGCGCCCCTTCGTCGAGGACCTCGCCGAGACCGCGCCGACCTGGGTCGCCTGCTATCCGAACGCGGGCCTGCCGAACGAGCTCGGCCTGCACGACGAGCAGCCGGAGGACACGAGCCGCTATCTCGGGGAGTTCGCGCGGGACGGGCTGATCAACATCGTCGGCGGCTGTTGCGGGACGACGCCGGAGCACGTCCGGCAGATCGCCGCCGCCGTCGAGGGCGTTGCGCCGCGTGGTGTGCCCGAGCGGCGCCCCGGGACGCGCTTCAGCGGTCTCGAGCCACTCGAGCTGCGCCCGGATTCGAACTTCACGATGATCGGCGAGCGGACGAACATCACCGGCTCGGCGCGTTTCCGCAGGCTCGTCGAGGGGGGCGACTTCCAGGCAGCGGTCGACGTTGCACTCGAGCAGGTGCGCGGCGGCGCAAACCTCCTCGACGTGAACATGGACGCCGACCTGCTCGACGGCGAGCGGGCGATGACGACCTTCCTGAATCTCATCGCGACCGAGCCTGAGGTCGCTCGGATCCCGATCGTGATCGACAGCTCGCGCTGGTCGGTGCTCGAGGCGGGGCTCAAGTGCGTCCAGGGGAAGGGGGTCGTCAACTCGCTCTCACTGAAAGAAGGGGAGGAGCCGTTCCTCGAGCAGGCGCGTCGAGTTCGCGCGTACGGCGCGGGCGTCGTCGTGATGGCGTTCGACGAGAAGGGACAGGCCGAGACCGTCGAGCGCAAGGTCGACATCTCCGAGCGCGCCTACCGGTTGCTCGTCGAGCAGGTGGGCTTCCCGCCGGAGGATCTGATCTTCGATCCGAACATCCTGGCCGTCGCCACGGGCATCGAGGAGCATCGCGGCTTTGCGAAGGCGTTCCTCGACGCGCTCCCGCTGATCAAGGAACGCTGCCCGGGCGCCAGGACGAGCGGCGGGATCTCCAATCTCAGCTTCGCTTTCCGCGGCAACGACGCCGTGCGCGAGGCGATGCACTCGGTCTTCCTCTACCACGCGATCCGCGCCGGCCTGGACATGGGCATCGTCAACGCCGGCCAGCTCGTCGTCTACGAGGACATCGAGCCGGAGCTGTTCGAGCTCGTCGAAGACGTCATCTTCGACCGGCGTCCAGAGGCGACCGAGCGGCTCGTCGAGTACGCCGGCCGCGTGCGCGGCGAGGCGACGCGGCGGGAGGTGGACCTCTCGTGGCGCGAGGCGCCCGTCGAGAAGCGGCTCGAGCACGCACTCGTGCACGGCATTGTCGACTTCATCGAGGAGGACACCGAGGAGGCGCGGCAGCGTGCCGACCGGCCGCTCGACGTGATCGAAGGGCCGCTGATGTCGGGCATGCAGGTCGTCGGCGACCTCTTCGGCGCGGGGAAGATGTTCCTGCCGCAGGTCGTGAAGAGTGCGCGCGCGATGAAGCGCGCCGTCGCGTATCTCGAGCCCTACATGGAGGCGGAGCAGGCCGCCTCCGGAGGGGCTCCCCGGGCGCGCGGCAAGGCCGTCCTCGCGACCGTCAAGGGCGACGTCCACGACATCGGCAAGAACATCGTCGGCGTCGTCCTCGGCTGCAACGACTACGACGTCGTCGACCTCGGCGTCATGGTCCCGGCCGAGCGTGTCCTCGACACCGCCGTCGAGGAGGGCGCGGACGTCGTCGGCCTGTCAGGGCTGATCACGCCGTCGCTCGACCAGATGGTCGACGTCGCGCGGGAGATGGAGCGCCGCGGGATGGAGCTGCCGCTGCTGATCGGCGGCGCCACGACGTCACGCCAGCACACGGCGGTGCGGATCGCGCCCGCCTACTCGCAGCCGGTCGTGCACGTCCTCGACGCCTCGCGCGTCGTGGGCGTCGTCTCCGACCTGCTCGATCCGGTGCGGCGCGAGCGGCTCGACGGCGAGAACCGCGCCGAGCAGGAGCGCCTCCGCGATCTCCACGCGGAGAAGGAGCGGAAGCCGCTGCTGCCGCTCGCGCGGGCGCGCGAGAACCGGCTTCGGGTCGCGTTCGACGATCTGCCCGTGCCGGAGTTCACCGGTCGCCGCCTCGTCGAGCCGGACCTCGCGACGCTGCGGGAGTACATCGACTGGCAGTTCTTCTTCCACGCGTGGGAGCTGAAGGGGAAGTTCCCTGCCATCCTCGAGCAGCCGGCGGCGCGCGAGCTGTTCGACGACGCCCAGCGCCTGCTCGGCCGGATCGTCGACGAGCGGCTCCTCGTCGCCCGCGGCGTCTTCGGCTTCTGGCCGGCGTCGTCCGACGGCGACGATATCGTTGTCGGTCGTGACAACGGAGACACGCGCTTCTGCATGCTCCGGCAGCAGACCGACTACGGCGACTCCCGCCCGAATCGCTCCCTCGCGGACTTTCTGGCTCCCGAAGGCGACCACCTGGGGGCGTTCGCGGTCACCGCCGGTCTCGGCGCCGAGGAGCTCGCCGCCGGCTTCGCCGCCGAGCACGACGACTACAGCGCGATCATGGTCAAGGCGCTCGCCGACCGCCTCGCCGAGGCCTTCGCGGAGTACCTGCACGAGGTCGCGCGCCGCGCCTGGTACGAGACTGGCCCGAAGCTTCCGACCGAACAACTGATCGCCGAACGCTTCCGCGGCATTCGGCCGGCGTTCGGGTATCCCGCCTGCCCGGACCACAGCGAGAAGCCGAAGCTGTTCGCGCTGCTCGGCGCCGAGGAGACCGGGCTCGCGCTGACGGAGACGTTCGCCATGACGCCGGCAGCGAGCGTGAGCGGCATCTATCTCGCGCATCCGGACGCCCGCTACTTCTCGGTCGGCCGCCTCGCTCGCGACCAGGTCGAGGACTACGCGGCGCGGAAGGGCGTCTCGCCGGCCGAAGCAGAACGCTGGCTACGACCGAATCTCGGCTACGAACCGGATTCGGGCGAGGAGCCGGCGGCGCAGGTGGTTACGGCCTCTTCCGCCAGCTGAGCTATCCTCGGCTGCGGCGCCTGGGTGGCGCCGATCTCGTATGCGGACCACTCTGAAGCGCGGAATCGGGCAGGCTGCCGGGCCCAACGGCAACGGGCATTCGGCCGCGCCGCCCCTTTTCGGCCCGATCACCCGGTACCGGCAGCCCGACCCGCCGCGCGGGTCGCTGATCGGCCTCCTCCTGCGCGGCTTCGGCTGGCTCGTGCTCGCCGTAGCCGTGCTCGGCGCCGGCGCGGCGGGCGGGCTCTACCTCTACACCCATGAGTCGGTGGCCGCGCTCAAGGCGAAGGACAAGCCCACGGTCGAGGCCGGGAGCAAACTGCAGGTGCTCAAGTCCCCATCTCAACCTGCAATCGCCCTGATCGCCGGCTACGACCACCGCGCCGGCACCGGGACGAAGTCTCTCGTCGGCTCCAACTCCGACACCCTGATGCTCGTCCGCGCGGACCCGACGAACCACACGCTGTCGCTGCTCTCGTTCCCGCGCGACCTCTACGTGAACATCTACTGCCACGGCGATGTCGTCTACACGCAGAGCGGGATCAACTCCGCGTGGTCGATCTGTCCCGGCAACAACGGCCCGTCCGCGACGCTCAACACCGTCGAGCACCTGACGCACCTGCCCATCAACTATCTGATCACGCTCGACTTCCATGCCTTCAAGCAGCTCGTCAACCAGCTGCACGGCGTGTACCTGAACGTCGACCGCCGCTACTTCATCGCCCCGCACACCGGCACGTCGGCGATCAACCTCCACCCGGGCTACCAGAAGCTCGACGGAGGCCAGGCGCTGTCGTATGTCCGCTTCCGCCACTTCGACAGCGACATCTACCGGACAGGACGGCAGCAGCTGTTCATCGAGGCCCTGAAGTCCCGGCTGCGGACGCAGCTCTCGCTCTCGAAGCTCCCTCTCGAGCTGCCCAAGCTCATCCACGTCCTGAAGAACAACCTCGAGTACGTCAAGGCTGGCGGCGGGCAGGTGTCGCTCAGCGAGTTGGAGTCCTATCTCGGCATCGCCTACCACCTACCGCCCGGCCACCTCTTCCGGAACCAGATTCCGATTCAGGATTTCCACTACTTCGTCACGGCGGGTGGCGCTGACGTGGAATCTGCTCCGGCGGGTGCGATCGCCGCCGCAGTCCACAACTTCCTCAAGCCGGACATCACCGAGCCGAAGCGCCTCAGTGCCCAGCTCCTCGGGCACCGGAAGAAGCCCAGCACGAAGAAGAAGCACCCGCTGCCGAAGTCGCACGTCTCGGTCCTCGTCCTCAACGCCGGCCATGTTGCCGGCGAGGCGTCGAACACCACGTATCTGTTGACCCAACGCGGTTATGTGACGAAGACGCTGCCCCCGACCGTGGCGGCCAACGCGCCCACCGTCGAGCGCGACACGACCGTGTACTACGACCCGGTCCAGCCGGACGCGAAACAGGCGGCGCAGCAGCTCCGTCCGCTGTTCGGCCCGCACAGCCACGTTGCGCAGATGACCACCGCAATCGCCGCCTACGCGAAGGAGGCCGGCAACCCGTTGACGATCGTCACCGTCGGCTCGAGCTTCGGCGGCAAGCTCGTCGTCCCGCACCGGGTGAAGCTGCCGCCGCCTACCCCGGCGCAGGTAAGCCCCGGGCTCTCGGCGACCGCGCCCAGGCTCCGCGGCCTCGCGCACAGGGTGCACTTCCCGGTCTATGCACCGCACCGGATCGCCCAGTACTCGCAGCTTTCCAGCCAGGAAGGAGTTCGCGTCTTCAAGCCGGTCAAGCACAGACACGAGGTCGCGCTGAGCTTCGTCCTGCCGAGCGGGAACCAGTACTGGCAGATCGAGGAGACGGACTGGACCTCGGCGCCGATCCTCGCGAACCCCACCGACCAGTTCGTCTACCACCACCGGAAGTTCTTGCTGTACACGACTGGAGGCGCGATCCAGATGGTCGTCCTGCGCACGCCGAAGGCGAGCTACTGGGTCGTGAACACGATTCTCAACCAGCTCTCGAACTCGTCGATGCTCGCCATTGCGAAGAGCCTCGCGCCGCTGGGCCGCTGACCAGCGAAGTACCCTAGGGCCGTGGCGAGGATCGGGATCTTCGGGGCCGGCTACGTCGGTCTCGTCACCGGCGCGTGCTTCGCGGATCTCGGCCACGAGGTCGTCGTCCGCGACGTCCTGCCCGAGCGCATCGAGCGGCTGCAGGCCGGTGAGGTGCCGATCCACGAGCCCGGGCTCGACGAGGTGCTCGAGCGGTGTCGCGACCGGATCTCGTTCACGCTCGACGTTCGCGAGGCGGTCGCCGGCGCCGACTTCCTCTACGTCGCCGTCGGGACGCCGCCGACGTACTCCGGCGACGCCGACCTCTCCGCCGTGTGGACGGTCGTGGACGAAATCCCGGAGGACGTACCGGGCCGGCCGCTCCTCGTGATGAAGAGCACCGTCCCGGTCGGGACGGGCGAGCACGTTCGCGCGCGGCTCGATGCGCGCGGCCTCGAGAACGTCGGCTACGTCTCGAACCCGGAGTTCACCGCCGAGGGAACAGCGGTCAGGGACTTCATGCACCCCGACCGCGTCGTGGTCGGAGCCGCCAAGTCCGCCGACGCCGAGCGCGTCGTCGATCTCCACCACGGGATCGAGACGGAGTTCCTCCACATGGACGTCGCCTCGGCCGAGCTCGTGAAACTGGCCTCCAACGCGTTTCTCTCGACGCGCATCAGCTTCATCAATGAGATCGCGAACGTCTGCGAGCTGGTCGGCGCCGACGTCGTCGAGGTCGCGCGCGGCGTCGGCCTCGACCACCGGCTCGGGCCGCACTTCTTCCGGGCCGGGATTGGATTCGGCGGTTCCTGTTTCCCGAAAGATGTGACCGCGCTGAAGCAGCTGGCCGGCAACTCGGGTTATCCGTTCCTGCTCCTGCAGGCGGTGTGGGAGGTGAACGAGCTCCAGAAGCGGCGGGTGGTGCAGAAGCTCCAGCAGCGGCTTGGCGGCTTGCGCGGGTGCACCGTAGCGCTGCTCGGGTTGGCGTTCAAGCCGAACACGGACGACATGCGCGAGGCGCCGAGCCGGGTCATCGCCTATCGGCTGCTCGCGGAGGGCGCCGAGGTGCGGGCTTGGGATCCGGTGGCGCGGCCGGCCGACCTGCAGGGAGTCGAGATCTGCGCTTCCGTCCTCGAGGCCGTGCGCGACGCCGACGCTGCGGTGATCGTGACGGAGTGGCCGGAGCTGCGGGACATCGTGAGCGCCGAGGTGCGGGAGGCGATGGCCAGGCCTCTGATCGTCGACGGCCGGAACCTCCTCGATCCCGCGGCGGCGGCGGCCGCCGGCTTCGAGTACGAGGCGATCGGACGCCCCAGCCACGCGACGCCCGGCGGAGTGAACGGCAGCCCGCAGCCGTCGCGCGACCGCGAGCTGAACGCCTGATGGAGGCATTGGTGCTCGGCGGCGGCAGGGCCGAGCGGCTGGGCGACGCGGCGCAGGGGCTGCCGAAGCCGCTCGTGCCGGTCGCGGGCTTCCCGCTCGCTGGGTATGGGGTCTCGCGCCTCGTCGAGTGCGGCGTGACGCGCGTCATCGTCGCGTGCCGCGCCGGGGACGAGGAAGCGTTCCTCCAGGCGCTCTCCGGGCTGGGCGCCGAGGTCGAGGCAGTGGGGGAGGACGAGCCGCTCGGTCGCGGCGGCGGCCTCCGTCTCGCGGCGACGCGGCGCCAGGAGGAGGGGCCGGTGCTGGCGCTCAACGGCGACGAGCTCCTCGACGTCGACTTCCGCGCTCTCCTCAGCGAGCACGAAGGGAGCGGCGCGGCTGCGACGCTCGTCATCGCCCAGGTGCGCTCCCCGTTCGGCGTCGTCGAGGTCGAGGATGACGGCACGATCACCGGCTTCCGCGAGGCGCCGCTGCTCGAGCACTGGGTCAACTCGGGCGTCTACGTCCTCGGCGAAGAGGCGCTCGCGCTTCTGCCCGAGAAGGGCGACCACGAGCAGTCGACGTTTCCGCAGCTCGCGCGCGAGCGGAGGCTGCATGCGCACCGCCACGACGGTGTCTGGCTCACAGTGAACACACCGAAGGACCTTCGCCGCGCCGGCGACTTCATGGAGGCGCATCCCGAGTGGCGGCCGCAGAAGCAGCTGGCGTGATGCTGGACAGTCCGAACTACGGCTCCCTCGACCGCTTCGCCTTCGAGTCGCGGCGGGTCGAGAAGCCCTGGGGCTGGGAGCTGATCTGGGCTCACGCCGACGCGTACGTAGGGAAGATGCTCTTCGTGCGGGCGGGCGAGTCGCTCTCGCTCCAGTTTCACCGGGAGAAAGACGAGAGCTGGTACGTCCAGAGCGGCCGCGCGCGCGTGGAGCTTGGCGAGGCGGGCCAGGAGGCGCTCGACGAGGAGGTCGTCACCGCCGGCGCGTGCTTCCGCTTCCGGCCCGGAACCGTCCATCGCGTCACCGCGCTGGAGGACACGACGATCCTCGAGGTCTCGACGCCCCATCTCGACGACGTCGTCCGGCTCGAGGACCGGTATGGACGTGAAGGCACCAGCGAGGCCTGACCGGATCCTCCGCTGGGACGGGTGCGTCAACGTCCGCGATCTCGGCGGGCTGCCGCTCGCCGACGGTGGCGAGACCGCGTACCGCGTCGTCGTCCGGGCCGACTGGCTGCCGGGACTGAGCGAGACCGGGCGCCGTGCGCTCGTCGACTACGGCGTCTCGCTGATCGTCGATCTGCGGCCCGAGCGCGAGGACAGCGAGGACGAGTTCGAGCCGCTGCCGGTTCCGGTGGTGCGCCAGGCGATGGATCCGCGTCCCGTGCGTGCTGCATGGGAGTGGCCATCGATGCGTGAGGCGTACCTCGCGCTCGCCGACTCCTACCGCCGTTCGCTCGCCCGGGCGCTCACGGCGCTTGGCGACGCAGAGCCGCCGGCTGCGATCCACTGCGCCGGGGGGCGCGACCGCACCGGCATCGCCTGTGGGATGGCGCTCTGGCTCGCAGGCGTCGAACCGGACGTGATCGCCGCGGACCACGCACTGAGCGACGAGAGCTGGGCGCCGCACAACGACGAGTGGCTCGCGGAGGCGCCCGACGAGCGAGAGCGCGAGCGGCGGCGTCGGATCCTGCAGCCGGCCGGGCGAACCCTCGCGGAGGTGCTCGAGGAGATCGAGCGGAGCGACGGGATCCGGGCGTTTCTCCTCGGCGCGGGCGCCGACGAGCGCGCGCTCGACCGGCTCGTCGCGCGCCTGCGGGGCGAGGCGTGAGCCTCGAGGAGCAGTACCGTACCGACGCGAACCTCCAGGCGCGGATCGGCCTGCACGCGCGCTTCTCCACGAATCCCGGCTGGGGCAGGTGGCTCTTCGAGCGCGAGGCGCCAGGCCCCGGGGCGCGGATTCTCGAGGTCGGTTGCGGGCCGGCGACCACGCTCTGGGGCGCGAACCTCGAGCGGATCGATCCGAGCTGGCAACTGACCCTTGCGGACTTCTCCCCGGGGATGATCGAGGCGGCGCGTGCCGTGCTTGGCGACCGCGCGGAGTATTTCGTCGCGGACGTGCAGGAGTTGCCGTTCGCCGACGAGTCGTTCGACGTCGTGCTCGCCAACCACATGCTGTACCACGTCCCCGACCGGTCGAAGGCGTTTGCCGAGATCCGGCGCGTCCTCGTCCCGGGGGGCACCTTGCATGCGGCGACGAACGGACGCGGGCACTTCGCGGAGTTGCAGGCGCTCGTCGGGGCCAACTGGCCCTTCTGGCGGCACAACGAGGCGTTCGGCCTCGAGACCGGCCCGCCGCAGCTCGAGGCGTTCTTCGCCGACGTCCGGGTCGAGCGGTTCGAGACCGGGCTCGTCGTGACCGAGGTCGAGCCGGTGCTCGCGTACGTCAGGTCGAGCGAGTCGTACCGCGGCGGCGACCTTTCGGAGGTCGCGGAGATGGTCGAAGCCGCCATCACGCGTGACGGCGCGTTCCGGATCCGCACGACCCCAGGCTTGATCAGCTGCTGCAAGCCTTGACACGACTGTGTTAAGGTCTTGCGATGGATCTGCTCCACGTCGGTCACGCCGCCGCCCGCACCGGCTGGTCCGCCCGGATGCTCCGCTATCTCGAGCGGGCCGGGCTCGTCGTCCCGTCGCGCACGCCGGCCGGGTATCGGCTCTACGGCCTGCGCGAGCTGAACCAGCTCCGCTCGCTCGCCGAGCTGCGGAGGCGCTTCGGCCTCGGGATCGGCGACATCGCCTTCGCGGCGCGGCTGCGCCGGGAGCCGGAGCTCCGGACCGCAATCGACGGCTGGCTCGCCGAGGTCGAGGATCAGCTCGGCTGGGTCGAGTGGGAACAACGCAAGCACGAGCGGCTACTGGCCGCATAGAGAAAGGACTTCATGGCAGCAACGCAGCGCTACGACGTGAAAGACCTCGCCCTCGCGGAGGAGGGCAAGCGGCGGATCGAGTGGGCCGATCGGCAGATGCCGGTGCTCGCGGCGATCCGGGAGCGGTTCGAGAGCGAGCAGCCGCTGGCCGGCCATCGCATCTCCGCCTGCCTCCACGTCACGACCGAGACGGCGAATCTCATGCGGACGCTCCAGGCGGGCGGCGCGGATGTCGTCCTCTGCGCCTCGAACCCGCTCTCGACGCAGGACGACGCCGCAGCGGCGCTCGTGGCCGAATACGACGTGTCTGTCTTCGCGATCAAGGGCGAGGACAACGACACGTACTACGCGCATATCGAGGCGGCCGTCGACCACAAGCCGCACTTCACGATGGACGACGGCGCAGATGTGA
>VAXA01000054.1:2235-2704 GCA_005883365.1 Actinomycetota bacterium | reverse complement strand
GGGCACACCGGAGCAGATCGCGGTGCGCCTGCGCGTTGCCGTCCGCGAGCGCGTCGGACTGCCCGTCACCGTCGGCGTGGCGCGGACGAAGTTCCTCGCCAAGGTGGCGAGCGGCGTAGCGAAGCCGGACGGCCTGATCGTCGTCCCTGCCGACCGCGAGCTCGAGTTCCTGCACCCGCTGCCGGTCGAGTGCGTGTGGGGCGTCGGCCCGGCGACGGCGCGGCGTCTGCAGGCGTGGAACGTGCGGACGGTGGGCGAGCTCGCCGCCCTGTCGGAATCGACGCTCGTTGCGATGCTCGGGCGGGCGGCCGGCCGCCAACTCAGCGCGCTCGCGCACAACCGCGACTTCCGGCGCGTCGAGCCCGGACGCCGGCGCGGCTCGATCGGCTCGCAGCGTGCGCTCGGCCGCGGGCGCCACTCGGCGGAGTCGATCGACGCAACCCTGGTCGGCATCGTCGACCGGATCGCG
>VAXA01000054.1:0-2207 GCA_005883365.1 Actinomycetota bacterium | reverse complement strand
CGCTCACATACCCTCCCGTTCCCGACCGCGAGCACGCAGGCGATCCTCGTCACGGCGCGCGCGCTCCTTGCGACGGCGACGCCCTTGATCGAGCGACGTGGAATCACGCTGGTCGGCTGTTCCGTCGCGATGCTCGAGGACGACCGGACCTGTCAGCTGCTGCTCGGGCCGGAGGAGGCGCTCGACGCCGCCGTCGACGCGGTACGCGAGCGCTTCGGCAGCACGGCGATCACGCGCGCCGTCCTGCTCGGCCGCGACCCCGGCTTCTCTATGCCCTTGCTGCCCGACTGACGATCCGGGCGTACACGTCGAGGTCGATGTTCCCGCCGCTGACGATGCAGACGCAGCGGTCGTCGCGTCGCAGCGCGGCCGCGAGGGCGAGCGCGCCCGCGCCCTCCGCGACGACGTGCGCGCGGGTGGCGAGGAGCCGGACTGCTTCTTCCACGTCGGACAGGGAGACCGCCACAGCCTCGTCGACGAGCTCGCGCGCGTGCTCCCACATCCCGGGAAGGAGGGCGCGGCCGCCGGCGCCGTCGACCCACGAGGCCTGAAACTCGATTTCGCGCGGCTCGCCCGCCGCGAAAGCCGCGGCCAGCGGCGCCGCCGTATCTGGTTCGGCGGTGACGACACGCACGTTCGGCCGCAGCGTCTCGAGCGCGCTCGCGATGCCGGTAGTCAACCCGCCGCCGCCCCACGGGGTCACGACGGAGTCGAACTCCGGCGCGTCCTCGGCGAGCTCGAGCCCGATCGTCCCGTTTCCGGCCATCACCGCGTCGTCGGCTACCGGGTGGACGAACAGGCCGTCAATGCCCTCCTGGCCCCGGTCGACCATGGCCTGCCACCACTCCTCATGGGTCACGAGGACGACCTCGGCGCCGAGCGCCTCGACACGGTCGAGCTTCGCGCGTGGCGCGTCTGCCGGAGCGATTGCGCGGGCCCGCACGCCCGCCTCCCGCGCCGCCCAGGCGACTCCCTGCGCCATGTTGCCGGCGCTCGCGGTGACGACTCCGTTCGCGAGCTCGCCGGCCGACGCCGCCCGCACGGCCGACAGCGCGCCGCGCAGCTTGAAGGAGCCGACCGGCTGCAGGCACTCGAGCTTGAGCCAGATGCGTCCTTCTTGGCCGAACGGGACGAGCGGCGTGCGGAGGACGTCGTCGCCGAGGCGCTCACGCGCCCGGCGGATCTCCTCGAGCGGAATCACAGTGGGCTAGTCCGACTTCTTGGCGAGCTCGGTCAGGTCTGTGCGCACCGTCCAGAGCTCCGGGAACATCTTGTGCTTGATCAAGCCGGCGAGCAGCTCGACGGGCGTGCCCTGCGTCCCGACGACGTCCTCGCCGATCACGCGGCCGACCATCTTCACGTGCCGAAAGCGCCAGATGCCGACTTGTTCGTCCCAGTCGATCAGTGCCTCGGCGAGCTGGTACAGATCCTCGTGGTCGCGGCCCTGGGTGTACACCTCGAGCAGCGACAGCCCACGCTCGCGGCGCAGCGCGTCGAAGGCGGCGTAGAGGCCGGGCGAGACCTGCCGGATCCCGCGAAACCCGGGCGAGTCGAAACCCGAGCCGTGGCCGAGCACGCGCCGTACCTCCTGGTACTCCCACGGGGACATCAGCTCGAGATGCTCGAGGAACGAGACGACGTAGCGCACAGCGCGATTCGCGCGCCCGAGCAACCGCAGCGCGCCGGCGATGTCGCGGGCCTCGACCAGCCGCGTCGCCTCCTCGACCTCCATCCAAGCGTGCTTCAGCCAGAGCTCCGACGACTGGTGGACGGTCTGGAAGAGGAGCTCGTCCCGTTGCACCCACTCGTCCGGCCCCTTCTGGAGAGCGAGAAGCTCGTCGGTCCGGAGGTAGCGCTCATAGTCGCTGGCGCCCTGACCCGGCAAGATCGGAGCGAATTCGTCCGCGTTCGGAGCGCTCACCAGATCCGCATCTCCAGGCCGGCGAGCGGAACGCCGCCGTCCTCCGTGACGAGCCAGGTGTCCTGCATATAGAGGCATTCTCGACCATCGGCCGAGATCGCGTGCGGGTGCATGGAGAAGACCATGTTCGCGGCGAGCTCGGTCTCGATGCCCTCGCCGATCCGCGGGTGCTCGATCATCGTCATCCCGATCGAATGGCCGGTTACGTGGCCGAGGTGGTACCCGCGCTGCGTGAAGCCTGCCGAGACCGCACGGTGGACGTCATGCGCGGTGGCGCCTGCGCGCA
>VAXA01000245.1 GCA_005883365.1 Actinomycetota bacterium | reverse complement strand
CGCGGACGCCCTCGCCCAGCAGCGTCGTGTTCGTGAGGAGCCCGCTCTCGTTCAGCCGCCGGAGGACGGGCACGGCGGCGTCGAGCGTCTCGCCGGCGACAAACCGCCCGGCGCCGAGCCGGAAGCCGTATCTCTGCACGAGGCGCTGCAGCCGCGGGCTGTCAGCCGCCGCGAGGATGAGGCTGCGGAGGATGCTCATCGCTGCCAGGCCGCGACGATCCGCTCGACCTCCGTCCGCTCCGCGTCGGTCAGCCCGCGCAACGGCGCGCGCACCTCGGCCCCGACCGGCACGCCCCGGAAGCCGAGCGCCGCCTTCGACGCCGCGTGGAACGGAAAGCGCTGCAGCTCGGCCCGCAGCGCCGTCGCCCTCTCCCCCGCGTCCGCCGTCGGCTCGCGGACGAGCGGGACGACCGCGTCGGGGAAGCTCGCGGCGAGGCCGGAGACCGCGCCCGCGGCGCCTGCAGCGAGCGCCCGCTCGAGCAGGGCCTCCGCGCCGACGAAGACGTCGAGGCCCTCGAGCAGGTACGGCTCGAGCCGCTCCCAGGGGCTGTCCGAGACCTTCATCCCGGCGAAGTTCGAGGCGCGCTCGCGCAGCCGCGCGATCACCCCGAGTGGGATCGCGTAGCCGCTCCGCGCCTCGAACTCGTAGAGGTAGAACGGCAGCGGGGCGCACGCGCGGGCGGCCGCCTCGAAGTGCGCGAGCAGCTCGCCATCGTCAAGCGCGAAGTACGGCGGAGCGATCACCGCGACTGCGTCCGCGCCGGCGCCAGCGGCGTGCTCGGCGAGGCGCACCGTCTCGCGCGTCGTCTGCGCGCCGCAGTGGACAGCAGCCTGGAGCTTCCCGCGCGCCGCCGCGACGAACGCGGCCGCGATCTCGCGCCGTTCCTCCGGCGAGAAGAGAACGCCCTCCCCGGTCGTGCCGAGAACGAGGGCGCCGTCAAGGCCGTGGCCGGCGAGGAACTCGACGTACGGCGCGACCGCGGCGGCGTCGAAGGCATCGTCCCGGAGCGGCGTGAGGGCCGCCGCGAGCGCGCCGTGCAACATCGGCCCTGAGTCTAAGCTCTCGCCTCGTGCCCTCGAACCTGCGCACGGAGCGGGACGGCGACGTCCTCCGCATCACGCTCGCCCGCCCCGACCGGCGGAACGCCTTCGACGCGGCGCTGATCGCGGAGCTCGCGGAGGCCTTCGTCGGCGTCGGTCGCGCCCGTGCCGTCGTCCTTGCCGGTGACGGACCGAGTTTCTCGGCCGGCGCGGACGTCGACTGGATGCGTTCCTCGGTCGACGTCTCCTACGAGGAGAACGTGGCCGACGCGAATGCGCTGCGCGCGATGCTCGAGGCGATCGACGGCTGCCCGGCGCCCGTCGTCGCGCGGGTCCAGGGCCACGCGCTCGGCGGCGGCGCGGGGCTCGTCGCGGCGGCCGACATCGCGATCGCCTCGCCCGACGCGGTCTTCGCCTTCTCGGAGGTGAAGCTCGGGATCATCCCCGCGGTCATCTCGCCCTTCGCGCTGGCGCGGATCGGCCCTGGCGCAGCGCGCCGCTGGTTCGTGACCGGCGAGCGCTTCGACGCCCCGACGGCACTCCGGATCGGGCTCGTACACGAGGTCGCGGACGATCTCGACGCGGCGGCCGAGCGCGTCGTTGCCCGCTGGGCGAAGCGACTCGTGCGCGAGAGGCCGGACGGGCCAGAGACCGCGCGCTGGATCGCCGAGCGGCGCACGAGCGACGAGGGCCAGGAGGGCATGCGCGCCTTCCTCGAGAAGCGCCCGCCGAGCTGGCGTGGCTAGCGCCGCTCTTCTCCTCTGCTCTGCAATGCTCTAGCCTCGGCTCGTGGCGATCTGCGCGAGCTGCGGGCAGGAGAGCCCCGACGGCTTCCGCTTCTGCGGGGCGTGCGGAGCTCCGGTCGACGCTCCCGCTCCGGCGCGCGAGCAGCGGAAGACCGTCACCGTCGTCTTCTGCGATGTCACCGGCTCGACCGCGCTGGGCGAGTCGACAGACCCGGAAGCTCTGAGGGCGCTGCTCGCCCGCTACTTCGAGCGGATGAAGGGGATCGTCGAGGCGCATGGCGGCTCGGTGGAGAAGTTCATCGGCGACGCCGTGATGGCCGTCTTCGGGGTTCCGGTGTCCCACGAGGACGACGCGCTCCGCGCCTGCCGCGCAGCGCTCGAGATGCGCGATGCTTTCCCGGAACTCGGCATCGCCGGCCGCATCGGCGTCAACACCGGCGAGGTCGTGACGGGGACGGAGGAGCGGCTGGCGACGGGCGACGCCGTCAACGTTGCGGCCCGGCTCGAGCAGGCTGCCCAACCCGGTGAAGTGCTCATCGGCGAGGCGACGCTCGGTCTCGTTCGCACGGCGATGGAGGTCGGCGACGAGCGGCTGCTGGAGCTGAAAGGGAAGGCCGAGGCGGTACCGGCCTGGCCGCTGCTGGCGGCGACCGGCGACGTCGCGCGACGCTTCGCCACGCCGATGGTCGGTCGCGAGACCGAGCTGCGCCGCCTGCACGACGCCTTCCAGCAGGCGGTGCACGACCGCTCCTGCCAGCTCTTCACCGTGCTCGGCTCCGCGGGCGTCGGCAAGTCCCGTCTCGCAGCCGAGTTCCTCGGCGAGCTCGAGGCCCGGGTCGTGCGCGGCCGTTGCCTCTCCTACGGCGACGGCATCACCTACTGGCCGGTCGTCGAGATCCTCAAGCAGTTCGGGACGCTGCCGGAGGGCGACGCCGAGCGACCGCTGAGCTCGCTCCTCGGGGAGTCGGAGATGCCTGCCGCCGCCGACGAGATCGCCTGGGGCTTCCGCAAGCTGCTCGAGCAGGAGGCGCGGGAGCAGCCGCTCGTCTGCGTGCTCGACGATCTGCACTGGGGGGAGGAAACGCTGCTCGACCTCGTCGAGCACGTAGCCGATCTCTCGCGCGACGCACCGATTCTCCTTCTGATCATGGCCCGCCCGGAGCTGCTCGAGCGGCGGCCGGCTTGGGGCGGCGGGAAGTGGAACGCGACCACCGTCCTCCTCGAGCCGCTCGACGCCGCCGAGACCGAACGGCTGCTCGCCTAGCTCGGCGGCGTCGGCGACGCGCTGCGGGAGCGCATCGCCCAGGTTGCGGAGGGCAACCCGCTCTTCCTCGAGGAGATGCTCGCCCTCGTCCGCGACTCCGGCGGCGCCGAGGTCGAGGTGCCGCCGACGATCCACGCGCTGCTCGCGGCTCGGCTCGACCAGCTCGACCCCGCCGAGCGTTCGGTGCTCGAGCGCGGCTCGGTCGAGGGACGCACCTTCCACCGCGGGGCAGTGGCGGCTCTCGCCGACGGTGACGGCTCGGTCGACCAGCGCCTCGTCGCGCTCGTGCGCAAGGAGCTGGTCCGCCCCGACCGCCCGCAGCTCCCCGGCGACGACGCCTACCGCTTCCGCCACCTCCTCATCCGCGACGCCGCGTACGACGCGCTGCCGAAGGCGACTCGCGCAGAGCTTCACGAGCGCTTCGCGCGCTGGGTCGAGGAGCACGGCGCCGAGCTCGTCGAGCTCGACGAGATCCTCGGCTACCACCTGGAGCAGGCGTGCCTCTACCGGGCGGAGCTCGGGCTGGACGTCGACGAGAAGCTGCGGGGAGATGCGAGACGACACCTGGCCGATGCCGGACGCCGCGCGATGGCGCGGCAGGACTTCGCCGCCGCATCCCACCTCCTCACACGCGCGCTGGCACAAGTCCCGGACGGGGAGGTGGACGTGCCGCTCGAGATCGATTTTGCGTGGACGCTCTTTGGCTCAGGAAGGCCAGAGGAGGCCCACAAGGCTCTGGGAACGTCCGCCGAACGCGCTGAGGCCGCGGGCGACCGCACCGGCGAGCTCTGCGCCCGGCTCGAGGCGAGCGCCTTCAAGCTCTACGTCGAACCGCAGGACGCAGCAGCCGAGCTCGACGCAGTCATCGCCGAGGCGTTGCCGGAGCTCGAGGCGGGCGCTGACGACTACGCCCTCCACATCCTCTACTTCGCGCGGAGCCAGGCAGCGCACCTCCGCAGCCAGAGCGACTTGGAGCTCGTCGCGCTCGAGCACGTGATGTTCCACGCGCAGCGTACGGAGATGCCGCACCTTGTGGCCTGGTTCGTCACCGGAGGCGTCGCCGCTCGCTTTTATGGCTCCACGCCGCTTCCGGAGATGCTCGCTTGGATCGACGGACGCGAGGCTCAGCTCGGGCGTGATTGGCGGATGATGGGCTGGAGAGCGATGGCGTCCGCCCTGCAGGGCCGCTTCGAAGAGGCTCGCCTCCTCCAAGCCGAGTACCACCGCGCGTACGAGGAGCGCGGCGACCTCCTCGACCTCGGCAGCAATCTGTCCCAAAACGCCGTCACGCTTGAGCTGCTCGCCGGCGACCCCGCGGCGGCGGCGGCGCTGGCAGAGCGGGGTTGCCGCATCCTCGAGGAGGCCGGGGAGCGCGCCTGGCTCTCGACGGGAGCCTGCTACCACGCGCAAGCGCTCTACGAACTGGGTCGGCTCGACGACGCGGAGGACTGGGCACGGAAGGGGTTGGACCTCGGAGGCAACGAAGACGTCACCACCCAGATGTTTGCCCGGCAGGTCCAGGCGAAGGTTCTGGCCCGTCGCGGGCAGCACGCCGAAGGCGAGCGAGTCGCGCGGGAGGCCGTCGCGCTCGCCGACGGGACCGACGGCCTCATCTTCCAAGGTGACGCCCTCCGCGACCTCGCCGAGGTGCTCGAGCTGGCCGGACGCCGCGAGGAGGCGACCACAGCGCTACGCGAGGCGCTCGACCGCTACGAGCGAAAGGGCGCCCTCGCGCCCGCCGAGCGCGTGCGGGAGCGCCTCGCCGCGCTCGAGCCGGCGTCCGCCTAGCGGCAGTCGGCGCAGAGACCGACGATCTCGACGCGATGCTCGGTGGCGACGAAGCCGTGCTGTTTCGCAGCGGCGGCGACCCAGTCGTCGAGCCCGCACTCCTGGACCTCGACCACGCGGTGGCAGCGCTCGCACAGGAGGTGGTGGTGGTGCTCGCCGCCGCAGAGCCGGTAGCACTGCTCCCCGCCGTGGTGTGACAGGACGTCGACGACCCCCTTCTCGCTCAGGAGCGCGAGCGTGCGGTAGACGGTGGCGAGGCCGGCGCCGGAGTCGCGCTCGCGCAGGCGGCTCCAGAGCTGCTGCGCGGTCACGTCGTCGCTCTCGCGCGCGAGCTCCTCGAGCACCTCGAGCCGGCGCGGCGTCGCGCGGACACCGCTTCGCTCGAGCAGATCGGTGAGGTCTTGCGGGCTCGTCGCCACGTTCACTATGCTAGCCAAGATGCGAATGAGAACCGTTCTCGTTATCACGTTCCCGCTCCTGCTGCTCGTCTCCGCCTGTGGCGGCTCCAGTCGTGGTGCGACCGGCAAGCTCGACGTCGTCGCAGCCGAGAACGTGTACGGGAACATCGCCGCCCAGATCGGCGGCCCTCACGTCTCGGTCACGTCGATTCTCACGAACCCGGACGCTGACCCCCACCTCTTCGAGCCCGGAACGTCGAGCGGCCTGGCGATGGCCGGCGCCAAGGTCGTGATCCAGAACGGGCTCGGCTACGACGCCTTCATGGCGAAGCTCGAGAATGCAGCGCCGAGCAAGCACCGCATCGTGGTGACGACGGCGGACGTGCTCGGCATTCAGGGGAAGGACGCGAACCCGCACCTCTGGTATGACGTGCCGAAGCTCGGCCGCATCGCCCGGGCGATCGCGTCCGCTCTCGAGCGCGCCGACCCGCGCCACGCAGCGGCCTACCGGTCGGGCCTGTCCCACTTTGACCGCTCGCTCGGTCCCCTCCGGCGCGAAGTGGCGACGATCCGGACGCGCTTCCACGGAGCGCCGGTCGCGTATACCGAGCCCGTGCCGGGCTACCTCCTCCTTGCCGCGGAGCTGCGCAACCTCGCGCCGGACTCGTTCACCCGGCCGATCGAGGATGGGAGCGAGCCGTCTCCGTCGGCGGTCGCCGCGATGAACGCGCTCGTGGCACACCACCGGATCCGCGTGCTCCTCTACAACAGCCAGGCTGTCTCCCCCATCACCGCACGGTTGCGAACCGCGGCCGGCGCCGCGGGCATCGCGATCGTGCCGGTGACCGAGACCCTGCCGCTCGGCCTCACCTTCCAGGAGTGGCAGCTCGAGCAGGCGCGTGCGCTAGCAACCGCCCTCCGGAAATGAGCGTCGTCGTAGTAGAGGACCTCGCGCTCCGGTTCGGCGAGCGCACGCTCTTCGACGGGCTCGACTTCGAGCTCGAGCGCGGCGAGCTCCTCGCCGTCCTCGGCCCGAACGGCACCGGCAAGACATCGCTGATCCGGATCCTGCTCGGGCTGCTCGAGCCGAGCGCCGGCCGCGTCATGGTGGAGGGATGCCCGCCGCGGGAACGCTGCCACCGGATCGGCTACGTGCCGCAGCAGCGCGTGTTCGACCGAGACCTCGTCCTGCGCGGCCGCGACCTCGTCCGGTTCGGGCTCGACGGACATCGCTGGGGCTTCGGGCGCTTCGGCGCCGAGGATCGCTCGCGCGTGGACGCCGTGCTCGCCGAGGTCGGCGCGACTCCGTACGCGGACGCGCCGGTCGGCCGTCTCTCGGGCGGCGAGCAGCAGCGGTTGCGCGTGGCGCAGGCGCTCGTCGCAGACCCGGTGCTGATCCTCGCCGACGAGCCGCTCCTCTCCCTCGACCTCGCCCACCAGCGCGGCGTCGTCGAGCTCCTCGACGCGCGCCGCGAAAGTGCCGGGACGCCTGTCGTGTTCGTCACCCACGACGTGAACCCCGTGCTGCACAGCGTCGACCGCGTCCTCTACCTCGCCCCGCCAGCGGCGCCGCAGGCGCCGCGGTCTTCCGGCCGCGCGTCGCCGGCACTGCCGGCGACGCTTGCAGCCTCTAGCTGGGCCATCGGGAAACCGGAGGAGGTGCTGACCTCGGACACGCTCTCGCGCCTCTACGGGACCGACGTCGACGTCCTGCGGGTGCGCGGCCGCATCGTCGTCGTGGGGACGCCCGACGACCAGCACGTCCACCACGTGGAGAACGGCCACTGATGTTCGGCCAGCTGCTCGCCCAGCACTTCGTCCACACGGCGCTCTGGGCCGGCGCCGTGGTGGCGATCGTGTCCGGTGCGATCGGCGTCTTCGTCGTCGCGCGCGGGATGAGCTTCGCGGTGCACGCGATCTCGG
This sequence comes from Actinomycetota bacterium, assembly GCA_005883365.1. Taxonomy (GTDB): domain Bacteria; phylum Actinomycetota; class Thermoleophilia; order Gaiellales; family Gaiellaceae; genus Palsa-739. The sequence goes on along the minus strand of VAXA01000245.1, from coordinate 1,119 downwards.
AGCTGGGGTTCACAGGCGCCGCAGGCGCGCTCGTGATCGGAGTCGACCCGGTGCTCGGGATGCTCGGCGGCTCGTTGCTCGTGGGGCTCGTGCTCGGGCTCCTCTCCCTGCGCGGACGCGAGCGGGACAGCGCCATCGGCGCCGTGCTCGCGTTCGGCCTGGGCATCGGCGTCCTGTTCCTGTCGCTCTACCAGGGGTACGCGACCGAAGCGACGAACCTCCTCTTCGGAAGTATCGTCGGGGTCTCCGGCGCGCAGCTCCGGGACCTCGTGATCGTCGGGGCCGTTGTCCTCGCCGGCCTCGCCGCGCTCTACCGGCCGCTGTACTTCTCGAGCGTCGACCCGGAGATCGCGGCCGCACGCGGGGTGCCGCTCCGGGCCCTCTCGGTCGCGATCTTCCTCCTGCTCGCGCTGACGACCGCCGAGGCGATCCAGGTGGTCGGTGTCCTGCTCGTACTGACGCTCGTGATCACGCCCGCCGCGGCCGCTCTGCGGCTGACGGGACGACCGGCGCTCGCGCTCCTGCTCAGCGTCGCGATCGCTCTCGTCTCGACCGAGGGCGGAATCCTGCTCTCGCTGGCGAAGCCGTGGCCGACGAGCTTCTTCATCAGCGCGCTCTCGTTCGCCGCCTACGTCGCCGCTCGCGTCGCCGACTGGAGCCGCGGACGTCAGAAGCGCTCGAGCTCGAGTCTCGCGCGGCGCGTCGTTACTGGCGCAGGCTGAGGAGCATCCGCCGCGTCACGTGGAGCCACGTCTGCGCGGCCGCCAGCCTGTCGTCCGCGGCGACCGTGATCCGGTAGTCGACCGGGCGGAGAGGCAGCGGCGTCCGGAACTTGCCGTGGACGTCGAGGATCGGGTGCGCGACGACCCGCCACCGGCCGCGCTCGCGGCGCCAGACCTCCACCGCACCGCCCGGCCGCGGCAGGACCTCGCCCCCGAGCAGCCGCGGGCCGAGCGGCTGCACCTGCACGCGCGGCACGACATCGACCGACACCGACGTCCCGCTCGTGCCGGGCAGCATCAGCCGGAACGCGGTGTTCGCAAGCGGCTGGACGCGCAGCTGCGCCGGCCGCGTGACTTGCCGGAGCGTCCGCCACGCGCCGGTGCCGCTCTGCTGCTG
>VAXA01000244.1 GCA_005883365.1 Actinomycetota bacterium | reverse complement strand
GCAGCGTCAGGAGCTGGCGGACGGTCGTCGTGTGGCGCCCCTCGTCGTCGTCCTCGCGCGTCTCCCGCGTCGCCATCACCTCGTCGCCGAGCCAGCGGTTCACGAGCGTCGACTTGCCGACGCCGGAGGAGCCGAGCAGGACGGCCGTCGTGCCGGGGGCGATGCGAGCCCGGAGGGCGTCGCAGCCCTGGCCGGTCACGGCCGAGACGACGTGCACGGGAACGCCGAGCGCGACGGCCTCCATCTCAGCCGCCAGCGGCCACGGGTCGTCGAGCCGGTCGGCCTTCGTCAACACGATCTCGGGGGAGGCGCCGCTCTCCCAGATCGTGACGAGGTAACGCTCGATGCGGCGCGGCTCGAGGTCCGGGCCGAGCGAGGAGACGACGAAGGCGACGTCGACGTTCGCCGCGAGCGTCTGGCCGCTCGTCAGCCGGTGCTGATTCGACGCGACGTTCCGGACGATTGCGCTGCGGCGCGGCAGCACAGCGCGGATCAAGCCGTCCAATAGCCCGACCCAGTCGCCGACGGCGACGTCGAGGCCCTCGTGCATCAGTCGACCGGGCAGTCGCGATCGGACCGCGCCGGTCGCCGTCCAGACGTCGAACGCCCCCCGGTGGGCGGCGGCGACGCGGCCTGGCACGAGACGTTTGCTGGAAGCAGCGCCGGCAAAGCCGGCACTGCCCAGCGGAAGATCGTTGGGCTCCAGGTTGTCGGCGAGCTCCGGGTTCCACCCGAGCTCGCCCAAATCGAATTCGGGCAACGCAAGCTCCTTCGCAAGAGACGGGACGCCGCGCGTCCCTACGGAGGAGCGCCCGGCGCTAGGTCGAGAAGACCGAGGAGGCAAAGAGCACAGTCATTTGTTCAATCCTCCTCTCGCCGGGAACCGGACCGAAGGAGCCTAGGCCGAGCGCACGCGCTAGTCAACCCCCCGCGCGAAGCGCCGCTTGCGCGCCTTCCCATTGACGAAATGCGTGGCAGAGTGGTACGAATCCTGCGCGATGCGCAGTCAAGACGTCCAGCCGCTCCGAATTCCCACGAGCGGTTCGGAGCGCGGCCCGGTCGCGCCGGCCCGCCGGACGGACGAGCTCGACCGCAGCATCATCGAGGCGCTGCAGGCGAACGGGCGCGAGTCGTTCCGTGCCATCGCCTCGCGCGTCGGCGTCTCCGAGGCGACCGTGCGCGCCCGCTACGGACGGCTGACGGCAGAGGGGATCCTCCAGGTCGTCGCCGTCACGAATCCGCTCGGACTCGGCTACGAGCAGGCGCTCGTCGGCGTGAAGACGTCCGGGTCGCCTGAGCACGCGGCCGATGCGATCGCGCGCTGGCCGGAGGCGGACTACGTCATCGCCACGGCAGGGCAGTTCGACCTCGTCGTCGAACTCGTTGCTGCCGATCGCCGCCATCTGCTCGAGCTGACGAGCCGGCTGCGCTCGCTGCCGGACGTCGTCTCGACCGAGACCTTCGTGTACCTCGAGATGTGGAAGCAGCTCTACGACTGGGGGAGTGGAATGCCAAAAGAGGAGGAAACCACGAGATGAGCATCACGCAGAGCGCGACGTCCGCCGACGACCTCCGGCGCCTCGCGAACGACCACCTCTGGCTCCACTTCACGAACATGGGCGGCGGCCAGGCTGCGCCGATCATCGTCCGCGGCGACGGCTGCTACCTCGAGGACGTCGACGGCAAGCGGTACCTCGACGCGCTCGCGGGGCTCTTCTCCGTCAACATCGGCTACGGCTTCGGCGAGGAGGTCGGCCAGGCGGCGCTCGAGCAGATGCGGGAGCTGCCCTTCTACACGAACTGGACGTACGCGCACCCGCGTGCGATCGAGCTCGCCGCGGAAGTCGCGTCCCTCGCCCCCGGCGACCTCAACCGGGTTTTCTTCTGCTCTGGTGGTGGCGAGGCCGTCGAGTCGGCGTGGAAGCTCGCGCGCCAGTTCTACCAGGCGCGAGACGGCCTCCCGCCGGGGCAGCGCTACAAGGCGATCGCCCGCGACATCGCGTACCACGGCACCACCTTCGGCGCGCTCTCGATCAACGGCGTGGAGCCCCTGCGCGCGCCGTTCGTGCCGCTCGTGCCCGAGGTGCGCCACGTGAGCAACACGAACCGTTACCACCGCCCGCCGGAGGAGACGGAGCAGGAGTTCACGGCCTTCCTGCTCGACGAGCTCGAGCGGACGATTCAGGAGATGGGCCCCGAGACGGTCTGCCTCATTCACATGGAGCCGGTCCAGAACGCCGGCGGCTCCTTCATCGCCCCCGAGGGCTACTGGCGCGGAGTGCGCGAGCTCTGCGACCGGTACGACATCCTCCTCTCGGCCGACGAGGTGATCACCGCCTTCGGGAGGCTCGGCCACTGGTTCGCGTCCGAGCGCTACGACATCCGGCCGGACATCGTGACGTGCGCAAAGGGTCTATCGTCCTCCTATGCGGCCATCGGCGCCGTCGTCGCCACCGAGCGCGTCATGGAGCCGTTCCTCACGGCGTCCTCGATGTACACCCACGGGATCACGTTCGGCGGGCATCCCGTGATGAGCGCCATCGCGCTGAAGAACATCGAGATCATGAAGCGCGAGCGGATCATGGAACGCGTCCTCGGCAACGAGGACGCCTTCCGCCGGACGTTGGGTCAGCTGCTCGAGCTGCCGATCGTCGGCGACCTGCGTGGGGCCGGCTACTTCTACGCGCTCGAGCTCGTGAAGGACAAGGAAACCCGCGAGACGTTCTCCGACGAGGAGTGCGAGACTCTCCTGCGTGGCTTCCTCTCGCCGCGACTGTTCGAGAAGGGCCTCATCTGCCGGGCCGACGACCGCGGCGACCCGGTGGTGCAGATCTCGCCCCCGCTCGTCGCAACTCAGTCAGAGTTCGACGAGATGACCGGGATTCTGGGCGACGTTCTCGCCGAGGCCTGGGAGCAGGTGCATTGACCGTCGAGGCGGCGCAATCGCCTGCGGCCGCACCCGCGGCCGAGTACGACA
>VAXA01000243.1 GCA_005883365.1 Actinomycetota bacterium | reverse complement strand
CAGGCCCGCGCGGACGATCTCGCCGGCAATCTCTCGAAGGGCCTGCGCCAGCGCGTCGGCCTCGCTCGCGCGCTCCTCACCGACCCCGCCGTCCTCTTCCTCGACGAGCCGACGTCGGGCCTCGATCCCGTCGCGACGCGCGACGTGCAGCGCCTGATCGACGGCCTGCGCGACCGCGGCGTCACCGTCTTCCTGACCACGCACCGGCTGGAGGAGGCGGAGCGGCTGTGCGACCGGGTCGCGATCCTCAACACAACGCTCCGCACGATCGGGCGAACCGACGAGCTGCGTGACCGGATGTTCCGGAAGCGGTTGCTCGTGACGACCCGCGCACCGCTCCCCGATGCCGCCTCGGTCCTGGACGGCCTGCCGGGCGTGACCGGCTGGGAGGCGAACGGCTCCAGCCAGTACGAGATCGCGGTCACGGATGCGAAACTCGCCGCTCCTGCGGTCGCGCGCGCGCTCGTCGCCGCGGGCGCGGACATCCTCTCGCTCGGCGAGGCGAGGCACTCGCTCGAAGACGTCTACCTCGAGCTGATCTCCGAGGACGTGGAGGCGACCGGACGGTGAACACGGAGCGGATCGGCGCGGTCGTGCGCAAGGAGCTGCGCGATTTCAGGCGCAACCGCTTCCTCGTCGCGACGATGGCCATCCTGCCGTTCGTCTTTCTCATCTCGCCGATGATCACGCTCCTTCGCATCCCGGCCTCGGCGCCCGCTTCGCTCGTCGACCGCTCGGTCGGCGTGACCTCGTTGCTCCTCTTCGTCGTGCCGGCGGTGATCCCGCCGATCATGGCCGCGTACTCGGTGATCGGCGAGCGTGACCAGGGCACTCTGGAGCCGTGCCTGACCACGCCGATCCGGCCGGACGAGCTGCTGCTCGCGAAAGCATTCGCCGTCTTCGTGCCCTCGGTCCTCGTCGCGTACGGCATCTATTTCGCCTTTGCCATCGCCGTGCGTTTCGGGGCCACGCACGCCGTCGGTGCGGCCGTCTGGCACACGCCGCAGATGCTCGCCCAGCTCGTCTTCACGCCGTTGATCGCGACCTGGGCGATCTGGGTGGGGATCGCGATGTCGGTCCGCGCGCGCGACGTCCGCGTCGCCCAGCAGCTCGCGACGCTGGCGAGCCTCCCCGCCCTCGGCATCACGACTCTGATCACGTTCCGAGTGATCACGCCGTCGGTGCAGCTCGCTGTCGCGCTCGCAGCCGCTCTGCTCGTGCTCGACATCCGCGCTTGGCGCTTCGTCTCGAAGCTGTTCGACCGCGAGCGCCTCATCACCGGGACGCGCGCCCAACCTTCATAGTTCGACCCATGACTCCGCATGAGGAGCGGGTCGAAGCATTTCGCCGGCTGCACGCCGAGGGCTGCTTCGTGATGCCGAATCCCTGGGACGTGGGCAGCGCGGTCGCACTCGAGCAGATGGGGTTCAAGGCGCTGGCCACGACCAGCGCCGGGCACGCGTGGACGCTGGCCCGCCCCGACAACGGGGTCCGGCGTGATGAGGCGCTGGAGCATCTCCGCCAGATGGCCGCTGCCGTCAGCGTACCGCTGAACGCCGACTTCGAGCACGGATTCTCCGACGATCCGGGCGGGGTCGCCGTGAACGTGAAGCTCGCCGTGGCCACCGGCGTTGCCGGGCTCTCGATCGAGGACTCGACGGGCAACGCAGACGAGCCGCTGTACGCGTTTGACCTCGCCGTCGAGCGCGTGAGCGCGGCGCGGCAGGCGATCGACGAGAGCGGCACGGGCGTCCTCCTCACCGGCCGCTCCGAGGGGTTCGTCGCCGGCCGGCCGGACCTGGAGGAGACGATCCGGAGGCTGGAGGCGTACGCGGAAGCGGGCGCCGACTGCCTCTACGCGCCGCGGATCGAGACGGCCGAACAGATAACGGCAGTCGTCGCCGCAGTGGCGCCCAAGCCGGTGAACCTGCTCGCCAACGCACCGTTCATCACGGTCGCGGAGGCTGCCGACCTCGGTGTGCGCAGGATCAGCGTCGGCGGCACGCTCGCGCGCACCGCGTGGGCCGGATTCCTCGCAGCCGCCGAGGAGATCGCAGCCGACGGCACCTTCTCCCGGTTCGTCGACCTGCCGAACGTCGACGCCGTATTCGGGTCTCGGTAGCTGGAGAAGGAGCATCGGGCTCCTCTAAGCTCCGGCCATGTGCCGGAACATCCGCGTTCTCTACAACTTCGAGCCCGAGACCACCGACGACGAGATTCAGGCCGCTGCGCTGCAGTACGTACGCAAGGTGAGCGGCATGACGAAGCCGTCGCTGGCCAACGAGGCCGCCTTCGACCGCGCCGTGCACGAGATCGCCCACATCACCCAGCACCTGCTGGCCGATCTCGTGACCGCCGCGCCGCCGAAGGACCGCGAGGCCGAGGCCGAGAAGCGCCGAGCTCGCGCCGTCGCCCGCTTCGGCTAGACCGTCGCGCCCGTCGCGGAGCAGGACGCTGCCCTGGCCAGTGTTCCGCAATGAACCCTGAGGCGAGGGGCAAAGGGGATACTCCTGCGATGGAGACCTTCAACCTCTTCAATGGCCAGACCGACACGGGCCCGGACGGGACTGAGCCGCCGGGCTACCTCTGCCACGCCGCCCGGTTGGGGCCGAAGCTCGGCGCGTCGCGGCTCGGCATGAGCATCTACGACCTGCCACCGGGCGAGGCGATCTGCCCGTACCACTTCGAGTGGACCGACGAGGAATGGCTGATCGTCGTCTCTGGCTCTGCGACCGTTCGCACACCGGAAGGTGAGACCGTCCTGAGCCCCGGCGATGTCGCCTGCTTCCCTGCCGGACCGAGCGGAGCGCACCACGTCGGCAACAGCTCAGAGCAACCCGTGCGTGTTGCGCTGCTCTCGACGAAGAACGAGTTCGGGATCGCCGAGTACCCCGACAGCGACAAGGTGGGCGTCTGGGCCGGTGATGCCCACTACATGCTCCGTCGAGCCTCGCACCTGGATTACTGGGACGGCGAGCGGTAGTTCCCTCGCCTGGGCCAGTGTTCCGGAA
>VAXA01000048.1 GCA_005883365.1 Actinomycetota bacterium | reverse complement strand
CCACCTCGCCCAGCCGGGCCGGGGCGCGAACCAGCTGAACACGCCCGACGGGATGGACTACATCCCGCTTGGCCCGCACGAGAAGCCGCTCTGGCAGCTCGTGCACCATCCGTAGCGCCGCCGGAGTTCAGCCGCGGAACGCGTCAGCCCATTCCCGGTGGAAGGGATGGTCGCGCGGGACCTTGGCCGGGTCGGGCCACGGCAGCTCGCCGGTAAGGCGTGGCCCGCGCTCGACCGCCACGAGGTGCGGGAGCGTCGCGAGCGGGGCGAGGTCGCCGTCCTGGACAAGGCTCAGCCCCAGCATCCTCAGGGCGGGATGGTCTCGCAGCGGCCCGATCGACGCGATCCCGATTCCGGTGTCGAGATACGCGTACCTGAGCGAGGCGAGCGAGCGGAGAGGCGCCAGATCGGTGACCCTGCCGCCGCGCAGCCGAAACGCCTCGAGCCCGTGCAGAACCTCGATTCCCTCGAGCGAACGGATGCCGGTGAAGTCGAGGTCGAGCCCGTGCAGCGTGCCGGCAACCGGTGCGATATGTCCTAGCGTCCGGAGGTGGTCGGCGAAGTGGACGCGCAGGTGCCGCAAACGCGGGAAACCGCCGACGAGCTCGGCGAGTGTCCTGGCGGGCACCTCGGTGACCGAAAGGTGCTCCAGTCGGGCGTGCCCGCGCGCAAGTGAATCCTGGAGCGCCTTCCCGCCCCTACCGCCGAGCGAGGCGCGCAGCCAGCGGAGCTGAGGGAAGCCGCGCACGTCCAGTTCGCCGCGGAGCGCAGAAACGTGGAGGATCAACGCGCGCAGCTCGGCGAGTCCGGCCAGCGGCTCGAGCCGCGGCCGGCCGTCGGAGCGCAGGTGGAGGTAGCGCACCTGGGGCAGCTGCTCGAGCAGCGACAGGTCGCGGAAGTCCAGACGAAGCGCGACCGCGCCTATTTCGCGGGCCCGAGCGACGACGGACGCGGCGTCGGTGTGGTAGTCGCTCGCGTACCAGAGCCCGCCGTCGGCTTCGATTGCCTCGATCAGCGACGGTGGGAGGTTGGCCGGCTCGGCTGAGAAGTCGACGCGCTCGAACATACGTTCGCCTAGACTCTCGGGATGGTGCTACGAGCTCCGCAGCGAGTCGATGAAGCCGGTGCGCGGCGTGTGGAAGTTGAGCAGGCGAAACGGGCTGCCGCAGGGACGGAAGCCGTGCTCGACGTCCGGCGGCACCGAGAGGAAGGTGCCGGGACCGGCGCGGTGCCACTCGTCGTCCTGGAAGAACTCGACCTCGCCCTCGAGCACGTAGAACGAGTCCGTGTGGTCGGCGTGCGTGTGCGGATCGACGCCCTCGAAGTCCGGCCCGTACGAGAGCTCGAGCGCCTCAATGTGCGGCAGCTCCACCAGGACGCAGTGCTCGCGCTCGCCGATCCGCTCGCCTTCGCCCGGTCGCATGAAGTACGGCTCGTCCATCGCCGCGGATCATGACCTACGTCGAGCTGCATGCGCACAGCGCGTACTCGTTCCTCGACGGGGCCTCGCAGGCGGAGGAGCTCGCGGCGCGCGCGGCCGAGCTCGGCTACGAGGCACTCGCGCTCACCGACCACGACGGCGTCTACGGCTCGCTCGAGTTCGCGCTCGCGGCGAAGGACCTCGGCGTGCGGCCGATCACCGGCGCGGAGGTGACGTTGGAAGGCGGCGCCCACGTCACGCTGCTCGTGGAGTCGGCGCGCGGCTACGCGAACCTCTGCCGGCTGTTGACCGCCGCACACGCGCACACGCGCGACTCGACGAACCGCGACCCGCTGCCGCCGCGGCTCGACCAGGCGCTGTTCGAGGAGCTGAGCAGTGATCTCAACCATGGGCTCGTCTGCCTCTCCGGCTGCGCCCGCGACGGCCTCGCCGTGCGTGAACCGAACGGCGCGGCGCGGCTCGCCCGCGCGTTCGGCCGCGACCGCTTCTACGTGGAGCTGCAGCGGCCGTACGAGCGCGGCGACGCGCGCCGGAACGCGCGCCTGCGCGACCTCGCCGCCTCGCTCGGCGTCCGGACGGTCGCGACGGGAGACGTCCACGCGCACGACCGCAGCCGCGTCACGCTCCAGGACGTGCTCGTCGCCGTCCGCTGCCGCACCTCGCTCGAGGGCTGCGAGCGGGAGCGGCGCGGCAACCACGAGTCCGTCCTGCTGTCCTCGGCCGAGATAGAAGACCGCTTTGCCGACGATCGGGATGCTGTCCACCGAACCACCGAGCTGGCTCAGCGGCTCGAGTTCGACCTGACGGAGGAGCTCGGCTACCGCTACCCGGACTTCTCCGACGGTGAGGAGCCGGCGATCGTCCAGCTGCGGCGCGTCTGCGAGCGCGCATTCGTGGAGCGCTACAGCGGACTCAACGGCCACAAGCGGCGCGTCCGCCGGCGGCTCGAGGAGGAGCTGGCGCTCATCGACGAGCTCGGCCTCGCCGGCTTCTTCCTCCTCCACTGGGAGGTGCTCGAGCTCGCGCGCGAAGTGGCGCTCGAGGTGCGCGGCCCCGGCTCGATGCGGCACGTCCTGCCGCCTGGGCGCGGGCGCGGCTCCTCCGTCGGCTCGCTCGTCTGCTACCTGACCGGCCTCTCGCACGTCGACCCGGTCGCGCACAACCTCTCGCTCGGACGCTTCCTCAACCGCGAGCTCGCGTCGGTGCCGGACATCGACCTCGACTTCCCGCGCGACATCCGCGAGAAGCTCATCGTCCGCGTCGTCGACCGCTACGGCCAGGAACACGCCGCGCTCGTCGCGAGCTTCGCGACGTACCGCTCGCGCGGGGCGATCCGGGACGTCGGCAAGGCGCTCGGCCTCCCGTACGCCGACCTCGAGCGGCTCGCACGGCTGACGGACGGCTGGAACGCGCAACGCGTCGCGGACGAGATAGCCGCGCTGCCCGACGCGGCGACGAAGCTCCGCTCGCCGCGCTGGCGAGCCTTCGGCGCCCTCTGTGCCGAAATCGCCGGCCTCCCGCGCCACGTCTCCCAGCATCCGGGCGGGATGGTCATCTCCTCCCGGCCGCTCGTCGAGCTCGTGCCGGTGCAGCCGGCGGCGATGGCGGGCCGCCAGATGTGCCAGTGGGACAAGGACTCGTGCGCCGACGCCGGCTTCCTCAAGATCGACCTGCTCGGGCTGGGGATGCTGTCGGCGGTCGAGGAGTGCGTCGACCTGGTGGCGCGCAATCGCGGCGAACGGATCGACCTCTCACGCGTGCCGCTCGACGACCCGGACGTGTTCGCGGAGATCCAGCGCGCCGACACGGTCGGCTGCTTCCAGATCGAGAGCCGCGCGCAGATGCAGGTCATCCTCCGCACACGGCCGGAGACGATCGACGACATCACGGTGCAGGTCGCGCTCGTGCGGCCGGGGCCGATCCAGGGGAAGGCAGTCCACCCATACGTCGAGCGGCGGCAGCTGCTGCGCGACGACCCGTGCTATCGCGCCCCGGCCGACCATCCGCTGCTCGAGGAGCCGCTGCGAGAGACGCTCGGCGTCGTCGTCTTCCAGGATCAAGTGCTCGACGTCGCCGTCCATCTCGCCGGCTTCAGCGTGGGCGAGGCGGAGGGGCTGCGGCGGGCGATGAGCCGCAAGCGCTCGCACGCGGCGCTCGAGGCGTGGCGGGAGCGGTTCGTCGCGGGCGCACTCGAGAAGGGGGTGGAGGAGGCGAAGGCGCACGAGCTCTACGACAAGCTCGTCGCCTTCTCGGGCTTCGGCTTCCCGAAGTCACACGCGGCGGCGTTCGGGCTGCTCGCATACCAGTCGGCGTGGCTGCGGCACCACTACGCGCCGGAGTTCCTCGCCGCCCTCCTCAACGCGCAGCCGATGGGCTTCTACCCGCCGGCGACCCTCGTCCGCGATGGGCAGCGGCGTGGGGTGGAGACGAGACCGCCCGACGTCAATCGCAGCGACGCCGGTTGCACGATCGAGGAGGAGGGCGCCGTTCGTGTCGGGCTGAAGTACGTGACCGGGCTGGGGGATGACGACGCGGAGGCCGTCGCCGCGAACCGTCCCTATTCCTCGATTCGCGAGGTCGCCCAGCGGACGGGCTTGTCGGAGGACGAGCTGCGCGCGCTCGCCGAGTCGGGCGCCTGCGACGGCTTCGGCCTACAGCGCCGCGAGCTCCTCTGGCAGCTCGGGCTCGTCCCGCGGCCGACGAGCGTGCCGGGCACGGACGGCAAGGCGAAGCAGCTCGCGCTCCCGCTCGAGCCGACGGTCGCGACGCCGGACCTGCCCGAGCCGACCGTGTGGGAGCGGATGCTCACCGACTACCGGACGACGAGCCTCTCGGTCGGCATCCATCCATTGGAGCTGCTCCGCCCCCATCTGCCGGCGGGGACGCTGTCGACCGAGGAGCTGCGCGAGCGCCCACACCGGGCCGAGGTGCAGTTCGCGGGGCTCGTCGTCGCGCGGCAGCGGCCAGCGACCGCGAACGGCGTCGTCTTCATGCTGCTCGAGGACGAGCTCGCGCAGGTGAACCTCATCGTCCTGCCGCCGGTGTACGAGCGGTTCCGCGCGGTCGTGCGCGGCGAGCCGCTCCTGCTCGTGCGGGGCCGCTACGAGCACGCCGACCGGAACCGGAACATCGTCGTGGACGAGCTCGTCTCGCTCGCCCCGCTCGCGCGCTCGCTGACCGATGGGGCAGACGTCCACGCCGCCCTCCCGCGCGCCCACCACTTCGGACACCGGTAGCGCTCGCCTCGTTTAGCCGGCAGGTTGTGGGCGAAAACGTCGAGCAATGCATCCCGAGGCGGCGACGTAGTCGAGTTTGAGCACGGCGACGCACTGGTGATCGACGTCCTTGCCGACTTCGACCACGGGGATGGAGAGTTGCTGCTCGCGTCGTTCCGGGAGCGTGGCGCGGGGATGTGCGCGGCGATCGCCCGGGCACGGGAGGCTGGCGTCCCGGTGATCTATGTCAATGACGATCGTGATCGTTGGGACAGCGACGCGCCGGCGCTCGCGCGGGAGGCGGCGAGCGGGCCGCGCGGCGACGTCGTCGGGCAGTTGCTGCCTCGGGCCGGTGACCATGTCCTGCTCAAGCATCGGTATTCCGCCTTTGACCACACCGCGCTCGAGTTGCTGCTCGCGTCCCTGCGTGTAGGGCGGGTGCTGCTCGTAGGGTCGGCAACGGAGGGTGTGGTGCAGACCGCGCCCGATGTCCGTGAGCATGGCTTGAAAGCGACGATTCTTGTTGACGCGCGTGCGCAACGGCCGACGAACGCCTGGAAGAGACGGCTCTTCGCTATGCGGAGGATGTCGGCGGCATCCGAGTTCGGCGGCTTAGCGGCTAGGCGCCGACGCGCGGCTATGAGCGGTTCTAGCGATCTGAGGCGCGGGTGAGCCTGAACGTACCAACCACGCGGCCGAACAGCTTGGTGGTGCCGTTGTAGGCGTCGGCACCGTCGGGTACGAGCTCGTCGACGAGTCCGAGCGGATACCGCAGCGTCAGCCCCTCGACAGCGAAGGGGAGGCTCACACCGAAGGCGATCGTCCGGCCGCGACCGTTCCCGATCCGCTTTCGCAGGATCCCGCGCATCGGCGGAAGCGCCCCACTTGTGCGCTGCACGTCCCAGACACCGTCGAGCTCGTTTTGGTCCCGCATGACGTACCGCTTGGCCCCCTTCATCCCGTGGCAGTGGCTGGTTCGAGGGGTGCCGCTATCCACCTGCCCCGAAACCAAGCCGCGCGGCGACTCCGCGAGGCCGATGAGTCGCTCGGCGCCGCAGTGATCGCGCACGGCGCCGTGGGCGTCGCCGACCACACGCTCCGCGCGGCCCAGGCGCGCGAGGAGGAACGGCGGCTGGCCGCATCTCGGCGGCCGCGTATGCGCGTTTAGGTGGCATGAAACGCAGGGACGGCTTCGCTCTGATCGGCTCGTACGCCGCGATCGGCGACGGGAGGACCGTCGCGCTCATCGCCGCGGACGGGTCGGTCGACTTCCTGTCGCTCCCGAGCCTCCACGCGCCGACGACGTTCGCGGCGATGCTCGACCCGGAGCGGGGCGGCCGCTTCACCCTCGCGCCGACGGGCGACTTCGAGGTCGCCCGGCGCTATGCCGGCCGCACGAACGTTCTCGAGACGACCTACCGCACCGGCGCTGGGGTCGTCCGCGTCACCGAGGCGTTGACGCTGCAGGACGGGGGGCTGCTTCCGTGGGTCGAGCTCGCCCGGCGGATCGAGGGGATGGAGGGGTCGGTCCCGCTCGAATGGCGGCTCGAGCCGCGCTTCGACTGGGGACGCGAGCCGCCGTGCATCGTCCGTCGCGGCGAACTCTTCGTCGCCGAGGGCGCCGGACTGCAGCTTGCCGTCCGCTCATGGGAAGCCGGGGAGGTCGAGCCCGAGGAGGACGCGCTCACGGGCTCGTTCGAGATCGCGGCCGGCGAGCGCGCCATGCTCGTGCTCGTCGCCGCGCACGAGCAGCCGCTCCACGCCCCGAGCCGGGATCACGTCGAGGCGCGACTCGATGCCACACGGCGCGTGTGGGAGCGCTGGCTCGGGATGTGGGCCTACGACGGGCCCTGGGAGGAGGAGGTCGCGCGGAGCGTGCTCGCGCTCAAGCTCCTCGTCTACGCCCCGGACGGCAGCATCGCCGCCGCTCCGACGACGTCGCTACCCGAGGTCGTCGGCGGGGACAAGAACTACGACTATCGCTACGCCTGGGTGCGCGACTCCGCGTTCACCCTCGACGCCCTGATGCGGCTCGGCCTGCCCGAGCAGGTGCAGCAGTCGTTCGCGTGGCTCCTCCGCGCAGTCCGAGAGACGGCGCCGGACCTGCGGCCCTTCTACGACCTCGGCGGCGGCATCCCCGGCCGGAGCGAAGAACTGGCCCACCTCCGCGGGTATCGCGACTCGCAGCCCGTCCGCTACGGGAACGCGGCGCGTACGCAGCTCCAGCTCGGTTCCTGGGGCGACCTGCTCGAGACCGCCGACCTCTACGTCTCGGAGGGGAACGTGCTCGACCGGGAGACCGGGGACATGCTGGCGAGCTGCGTCGATCGCGTCTCGATCCTCTGGCCGGACGAGGACTCGGGGATGTGGGAGCTCGATGAGCACCGCCACTACACGAGCTCGAAGATCGCGGTCTGGATGGCCCTCGACCGGGCAGTTCGCCTGGCCGAGGACGGCCAGCTCCCGGACAGTCACGTCCCGCAGTGGCGCGAGCAGCGCAACCGCCTTCACGCCTGGGTCGAGGAGAGCTGCTGGTCGGATGAGCTCGGCGCCTACAGGGGCTGGGCCGGGGAGGACTCACTCGATTCGGGTGTGCTGCGAGGGGTGCGGATGGGCTACCCCGAGCGGGACCGGCTCGGCCGCACGATCGACACGATCCGGGAGCGGCTGGCGGCAGGGCCGGGCCTGATCTACCGCACGAGCGAGCACGTCGGTGAGGAGGGTGCGTTCGTCGCGTGCTCGTTCTGGGTCGTCGAGGCTCTCACGCGGCTCGGGCGGGTCGACGAGGCGTGCGAGGCGATGGAGCTGATCCTCCCGCACGCGAGCGACCTCGGGCTCTTCTCCGAGCAGATCGACCCGGCGAGCGGCGAGCACCTCGGCAACTTCCCGCAGGGCCTGAGCCACCTGGCGCTGATCAACGCGGCAGGCGCTATCCAGGACGCCGCCGGGGAACCCGGAGGTGCATCCGCGCGGGCGAGGGCGGGTGCGGCGCGACGTTGAAAGCGGTGGTCACGAGGGCGAGATGCGTGAACGCCTGCGGGAAGTTGCCGAGCAGGCGCTTTGCCTGCGGGTCGTATTCCTCGGAGAGCAGGCCGAGGTCGTTCGAGAGCCCGACGAGCCGCTCGAAGAGCGCTTCTGCCTCCTCGTGCCGGCCGAGCAACTCGTAGCAATTGGCGAGCCAGAACGAGCACGGCAGGAAGGCGCCCTCGCCCGGCGGCAGGCCGTCGACGCCCTCCTCGTGCGTGCGGTAGCGGAGCACGAAGCCGTCCTGCAGGAGCTCCCGCTCGATCGCGTCGATCGTGCCGCGGACGCGCGGATCGGTGGCAGGGAGGAAGCCCACGAGCGGCAACATGAGCAGGCTCGCGTCGAGCTCCTGCGAGCCGTACGACTGCGTGAAGGAGCCGAGACCGGGGTCGAAGCCGCGCTCGCAGACCTCGCGGTGGATCTCGTCGCGTAGGTCGCGCCAGCGGTCGACGGGCCCATCGGCACCCTGTTCCTCGACAGTGAGCACGGCGCGGTCGAACGCCACCCACGCCATAGCCTTCGAGTGGACGAAGTGGCGCCGCTCCCCGCGGATCTCCCAAATCCCGTCATCCGGCTCGCGCCACGCCTCCTCGAGATGGTCGAGCATCGCGAGCTGGATCCGCCACGCCTGGGGGTCGAGCGGGATGCCATGGACGCGGGCCTGGTACAGGGCATCGAGCACCTCGCCGTACACGTCGAGCTGGAGCTGCTCGCTCGCCGCGTTCCCTATCCGTACCGGCCTCGAGCCCTCGTAGCCCGCAAGCCACGGCAGCTCGTACTCGGTCAGCCGCCGCTCGGCGGCGACGCCGTACATGATCTGGACGTCTGCCGGATCGCCGGCGATCGCACGGAGGAGCCAGCGGCGCCATGCGGTCGCCTCCTCCTCATGGTTGCCCTGAAGCAGGGCGAGCAGGGTGAGCGTCGCATCGCGGAGCCAGCAGTAGCGGTAGTCCCAGTTGCGGACGGAGCCGATCCACTCAGGCAGCGACGTCGTCGCCGCCGCGACGATGCCGCCCGTCGGCTCGTACGTGAGCGCCTTCAGCACGATGAGCGAGCGACGCACCACCCCGGCCCACTCGGGTGGGAGATCGATCTCGCACTGCTCGCTCCAGTCCCGCCAGAAGCTCTCCGTCTCGGCGAGCGCCTGCTCCGGGTCGATCGTTTCCGGGACATCCTCGTGCGAGGGGAACCACGTGAGGACGAAGGGGACGCGCTCGCCCTCGTCGACCGCGAACTCGGAGATCGTGCGCATGTCCTCGCCGCGCGTGTCCGCAGGCGTGCGGAAGCAGAGCGCATCCGGGCCTGCGAGGGCGACGCGCGTGTCTTCCTCGTGCGTTCGCTTGCGCACCCAGGGGACGATGCGACCATAGTCGAAGCGCATCGTCAGCTCGGAGCGGAAATGGACGCGGCCCTTGACGCCCTCGACGATGCGCACGATGTCGGGTGCCTTACCCCGCGGCGGCATGAAGTCCAGGACGCGCGCTACCGAGCCGTCCTCCGCCTGCCAGGTCGTCTCGAGGACGAGCGTGTCGTGGAGGTAGCGGCGCGTGTTCGTCGCCGCCGTCGTCGGGGCGACGAGCCAGCGGCCGTTGTCGGGCTCGCCGAGGAGTGCGGCGAAGCAGGCGCCGGAGTCGAAGCGGGGGAAGCACAGCCAGTCGACAGAGCCGTCCCGGCTGACGAGCGCCGCGGTCTGCAGGTCGCCGAGCAGCGCATAGTCCTCGACGCGCGCCATCAGCGGTTCTCGATCTCCAGCCCGAGCTCGGGCCAGCGCTTCCGCACGGCGCGGTTGAAGGCATCCTCGTACGCCTCGGCCGCGTCCTCGCCGAGCGTGCGGCCGAACCGGTCGCGCATGTCCGCCAGGGCCTCCGTCGCAGTCTCGACCGCGTCGACAAAGTCGCCGTATGCCTCCTCGGCATCCTCGCGCGGCGCGCGCTCGTAGGAGCGGAACTTCTCGCGGCACTCCTCGAGCAGGTCCGCCTCGTCCTCCACGAAGAGGTCGAGCTGGCGGGCGATCACGTCGCCGAACGGATCGCGGCGGAATCTCACGCCCGTTCCAGGGCGAGAAGGAGATGAGGGCGCCCGTCGACGGCGATGGTCTCGACGGTGCGCATCCCGAGCCGCTCGGCGAGCCGCAGCGACCGTGCGTTCTCGGGCTCGACCTTCGCAACCAGGCGACGTTGCGGAAGGTGCGTAAACGCCGCTGCAACACAGGCACGCGCAGCTTCGAGCGCGTAGCCGCGACCCCAGACGGCGGTGGCCAGCGTGTAGCCGAGCTCGGGCTCGCCCGTGGGCGCGTAGAGGCCGAACCCGACGTCGCCTACGACCGTCCCCGACGCCTTTTCGACGACGGCCCACGTCGAGAAGCCCCGCTCGTCCTGCGCGCGGCGGTACTCCTGGAGGAGCGCAGCCGTCCCCTCGCGGTCGAGGACGCCGACGCAGACGTGCTGCATCACCTCCGGATTGCCGTAGACCTCCGCCATCGCGTCCACGTCGGCAGCCTCGAACGTCCGGATGAGCAGCCGTTCCGTCTCGATCGGCAGCGGGATCGTCAAGCGATTTCCCGGTAAAGCGCCAGATGAGCCTGCGCTGCCGCGTCCCAGGTGAGCTCCTCGCGCGCTCGCCGTGCTCCTGCGCGCGCCCGCTCCAGCGCTTCCGGATCGGCGAGCAACTCGTGGAGGGCTGCCGCGAGCCCGCCGACGTCGCCAGCGGGCACGACGCGCCCGGCCTCGAACCGGCGTACCGGCTCCGCGATTCCGCCCACGTCGTAGGCGACGGCGGGGACGCCGGCGCCGAGGGCACGCAGGAGAGCTCCGCTCTGGTCGAGCTCGGGGCGGTAAGGGAAGACAGCGACTGTGGCGTCGCCGAAGGCGCGGTCGATTTCGGGCCGCGGGAGGTAGCCGAGCCGCCACTCCACCTCGAGGCCGTTGGCGGCCGCGCGGTACCGATCGAGCGGCTCGAGCGGGTCGCCCGCGACGAGCAGGCGCGCGTCGCCGGCCCGGCGCACGGCTTCGATCGCGTCCGCGAGCCCCTTGTACGGCCGGATCATCCCGAAGGCGAGCACCGTCCGGCCGTCGTCCCGCCGCTCCGGCTCGCTCGGGAAAACGGGGTGGGGGATGACCCGGAGCCGTTCCGGCTCGACGCCCCGCCCGGCGAGCGTCTCCCGGCCGTTCTCGCTGTGCACGACGATGCGGTCGAAGCGCGCGAAAATCCGCCGCCAGAGCTCGGCGCGGTGCGCCGTGCGGCGTGGGAGGAGATCGTGCGCCGTGAAGACCGACGGCAGGTGCGGGCGGAAGAGGCGCGCGTCGAGCTCGGGCGCGGGCAGCCACTGGACGTGGAGGACGTCTGCGTGGAGGCGGCGCAGGGCGGCGAGCCCCAGCGGGTGCTCCACGACCTTGAGCGGCAGGCGCAGCGGCGAGCGGCCGAAGACGCGTGACGAGAGCGGGTAGAAGAGCTCCCGTCGCCGATATCCATCCGGCTCCGGCGCGTCGCCGAAGCGAAACCGCGAGGTCACGAGCTCGACGTCCGCGCCGGCCCGCGCGAGCGCCGCCGCGAGCTCGTGGTCGTACGGCGGAGTGAAGGCCGGAGGATCGGCGAGCAGGACGCGCACGGCTTCGTACGCTACGCCGTGACCATGCTCGTGCGGACTTGGAACCTCTTCCACGGCAACGCCTCTCCGCCCGAGCGCGGGGCGTTCCTCCCGCAGATGATCGAGCTCGTCACAGGCGACCGTCCCGACGTCGTGTGCCTGCAGGAGCTGCCGGTGTGGGCGTTGCTGCACCTCGAGCGCTGGAGCGGGATGCACGCGAGCGGCGCGGTGGCTCGGCGGCCCGTCTTTCCCTTTGGGGCCCGGGCCGTCACGGCGCTGCACCACGGCCTCCTGCGGTCGGCGGTTACGGGCGAGGCGGACGCGATCCTCACGCGGGCTCCGGCGCACGACCTCGGCATGCAGGTCGTCGGCGACTCGAGGCTGCGGCGCATCGCACACGCAGTCGACGTCGAGGGCGTGACGGTCGTGAACTTCCACATCGACGGCGACCGCGCGCAGCTCGACCGCGTCGTGGCGCTCGCTCGAGAGCAATCGATCCTCGCCGGCGACACGAATCTCGTCTCGGCCGGCGCAGAGGGCTTTTCGCCGCCGCTCGCCGGAAGCATCGACCAGATCCTCGTGCGCGGGCGGACGGTGCGCGACGGCCCGACCGCGTGGCCGGTCGAGCGGCGCGTCGTGGCCGGCCGCGTGCTCTCGGACCACGCTCCCGTCGAGGCGGTTGTCGAGTGACGTTCGACGAGGCGCGGGCGCAGTTTCCCGTGCTCGAGCGCCTTGCGTACCTCAACGCCGGCTCGGCCGGCCCGCTGCCCCGGGCGGCGGTCGACGCGGCGTGGGGGAGGCTCGAGCGTGACGTCGTGGAGGGTCGCAGCGGGAAGGCGTACATCGAGGAGATCGTCGAGCAGCGCGAGCGCATCCGCGGGGCGATCGCGGCCGTGCTGGGGACGGCGCCGGACCTCGTTGCCCTTGCCGACTCGACGGCGCGGGGCTGCCAGATCGTCATTGCCGGCCTCGGGCTGGGCGAGGACGACGAAGTCGTCACGACCGATCAGGAGCACTTCGGCCTCACCGGTCCGCTCCACGCGAGCGGCGCCCATGTCGTCGTGGTGGAGGCGGACGAAGAGGCGCTGCTCGCTGCGGTGACGCCGCGGACCGGGCTCATCGCCGTC
>VAXA01000242.1 GCA_005883365.1 Actinomycetota bacterium | reverse complement strand
CGAGAAGAACGAGCTCCTCGTTCGTGATCGCCTCGGCGTCCTTGAGGCCGGCGAGCGTCCGGTGCTCGGCCTTGTGCGCGAGGGCGGCCGGGACGTCGATCCCCTTCGGGTTGTAGAGCGCCGTCGTCGAGTCGGAGATCGCGACCACGATCGCGCCCTCCTGGTGGAGGAAGTTCGCCAGGTAGCTGCCGACGTTGCCGAAGCCCTGCACCGCGACCGTCATGCCGGCAAGGCGCTTGTCGAGCTTCCCGACCGCGTCGCGGATGCAGAAGAGCGCGCCGCGGGAGGTGGCCTCGACGCGACCGAGCGAGCCGCCGATCGTGAGCGGCTTGCCCGTCACGACGCCGAGCACCGAGTGCCCCTTGTTCATCGAGTACGTGTCGAAGATCCAGGCCATCGTCGAGCCGTCGGTGCCGACGTCCGGCGCGGGGATGTCCTTCTCCGGGCCGATCTCGTTGATGATCTCGCTCGTGAAGCGCCGGGTCATCCGCTCGAGCTCGCTGCGCGACATCTTCTTCGGGTCGCACACGACGCCGCCCTTCGCCCCGCCGAACGGGATTCCCATCAGGGCGCATTTCCACGTCATCCACATTGCGAGCGCCTTGACCTCGTCGAGGGTGACGTCGGGGTGGTACCGGATGCCTCCCTTCGACGGCCCGCGGGCGATGTTGTGGGTGACGCGATAGCCCTTGAAGGCCTGCGTCGCCCCGTCGTCCATGCTCACCGGGACCGAGACCTCGATCGCTTTCTTGCACTCGCCGAGGACGGCGATGAGGTTCGGGTCGATCTCGAAGGTCGTGCCCACGCGGCGAAGCTGCTCCCGCGCCAGCTCGAACGGGTTCTCGCGCAGGTGAGACGTCGTTACGTCGACTGCGGTCAAGGTCACTCCTTTGTCGCTGCAAACCGGGGGAAAACCTGACGCCGCGGCGAGTCTAGCGGGATGCGTACGCGTCGAGAGCGAGGTACCTCGGGTACGGCACCTCCTCGGTCCAGCGGGCAGCAGAGGCGATCATCGCCGCGTTGTCGGTGCAGAGCGCGAGAGGGGCCGCGGTCGCTTCCGGCAGCGCCGCGCGCAGGGCCGAGTTCGCGGCGACGCCGCCGACGATGGCGATGCGGTCTCGACCGATCCGCTCAGCGGCCTCGCGCACGCGCTCGACGAGTGCCCGCACGATCGCCGCCTGGTAGGACGCGGCGAGATCCGCGCGCCGCGCCTCGAGCTCCTCCTCGGCTAGGTCGCGGACGGCATAGAGGAGCGCCGTCTTCAGGCCCGAGAACGAGAAGTCGAGCCCCGGTACGCGGGCGACCGGGAAGTCGTATGCGGCCGGGTCCCCGTCGGAGGCCAGCCGGTCGATCTCGCGGCCGCCGGGATAGCCGAGCCCGAGCAGGCGCGCGCCTTTGTCGAACGCCTCCCCCGCCGCGTCGTCGAGCGTCGAGCCGAGCAGCTCCCGCTCGGTGTGCGAGTGGACGTCGAGGAGCATCGTGTGGCCGCCGCTCGCCAGGAGGCAGAGGAACGGCGGCTCGAGTGGATCGGGCTGGAGGTAGAGCGACGCGACGTGGCCGTCGAGGTGGTCGACGGGGACGAGCGGCAGGCGGCGCGACCACGCGATCGCCTTGGCAGCGGCGAGACCGACGAGGAGCGCGCCGATGAGCCCCGGCCCCTGCGTCACGGCGATCCGGTCCACGTCCGCGAGCGTCGCGCCCGCCTCCGCGAGCGCCTCGCGGATCACCGGCGTCACGAGCTCGAGGTGCCGCCGCGACGCGACCTCGGGCACCACTCCTCCGTAACGGGCGTGCAGGTCGGCCTGCGACGAGACGACGTTGGCCCGGATCTCGCCCTCGTCGGTGACGAGCGCCGCGGCGGTCTCGTCGCACGACGTCTCGATGCCGAGGATCACGGTGGTGGCTCTATTCGCGATCGCGGGCGACGGGGTCCTTCCACATGATGAGCGCGTCCTCGCGGTTGTCCGTGTAGTAACCGCGCCGCAGGCCGCGGGAGCGGAAGCCGAGGCGCTCGTAGAGGGAGATCGCCGGGCGGTTCGACACGCGCACCTCGAGCGTGTAGCCGCGGCGGGCGTCGTCGGCCGTCACGTCGAAAAGCCGCTCGAGGAGCATCGTCGCGACGCCGCGCCCCCGATGGTCGGGAGCGACGGCGACGTTCATCACGTGCCACGCGTCGACGTAGCGCGAGACGATCAGGTAGCCGACGAGCTCGCCGTCCTCGCTGTCCGCCTCGAACGCGCCGAGGCAG
>VAXA01000043.1 GCA_005883365.1 Actinomycetota bacterium | reverse complement strand
TCCTCGAGCGTCGGCACATCGTGAACGCGCGACGAGAGGCCGGTGCCGCGGCGGTCGAACCGAATCAGCCGCGCATAGGCCAGGAGTCGTTCATGAAACGCACGCATGTGCGAATCCTCAGCCTCGACCTCGATGTTGCCGGCGTAGCCGTGAACCCAGACGAGATCGACTGGGCCATCACCTTCGACGACGTACGCGATTGACACGTCGCCGCTTTGCGCGTACCTCGTCTCAGGAAGATCCACGCTTTGGATTGTCCGTGTGTTCGCGTAGCAGAACAAGAGGATCACACCGGCCGACACCGCCGGGTCGGTCCCGCCTCCGTGGGTCTACCGATCGTCCGACCGCCGTCGCAACCGCCACCGACCCGGCCGCGGTCGGATACCAACAAGCGGAAAGGCTCCGACAAGCACCGCAGCGAATCCTTCTAAAGCGAACGGCTATGAGCCAGTCGCCCGGGGGTCATTCCGGAACACTGGCCCACGCGAGCGCTTAACCCGCAACGGCATCACTCGACGTGGCAGACCTCGCCAAATTGAGTGTTGAAGACCACACCCGCCGTGGAGTTGGCCGTGTCGATGCCGTGGCGCGCGGCGTCGGCGGCGGTCACGAACGTCACTGTCCCGACGTCCGGTACATCACACACCCACTTCGTTGACGCTCCAGCTCCGGCTGGAAACGCGGCGGTCAGAGTAAGGACGGCACTTGCGATCACGAACCGTTTCATGTTCCCCTCCCCCATTTGTCGGGGCAACCGCATCGAGCGATGGCCCGCCGCTTGTAACAGGAGTTTTCTTAATTCCGGTTGGCGAAGTCAATGCACGAAGGTCCGGATCCCGAGCTAGCGGTGTTCGAGGCGGCGCGCACCCTCCACTTCTTGGAGCGCAGAAGCATGGATCACTGGCCCATGCGAGCGTAGCCCGCAGCGGCCATGCTTCCTTTCCGCCTCTAGATCACCGGTCGCGCTTGAAGCCGTGGCCGGGGTGGAACGAGCGGCAGAACGCGAGTCCAGTCGTGCGGCTGGACGCGAACACGCCGAGCTTGATCGTGTACGACGACCCGTTCTTGTTCCAGCGGCAGTACACGTGGCCCGTCCCCATCCTGCCGACCACCGGAATCCTTCGTCCGCCGAAGCTGGCGTTGAACGCACTGCACGCCGTGGGCTCCAGGGACCTCGGGGTGGCGGCCATCTGCACGTAGACGCGGCCCCTTGAGCCGACGCGCTTCGTGTAGGCGCACACGGACGTGTTGTTGCTGGGGTTGCCGGGCGTGGCGCCGTCCTTGCCGCCGCCGCACCCGGCGACGAGCAGAGCGGCGGCGAACATGATGGCGAGCTTCTTCATGACTGGTTCTCCTCCTCGGGGAAGATCGTGCGGAAGTCGGGCTGCCCGCGCAGCCACACGTCACGTCGGCCACCTAGCTCAGGTCGTTCCCGAACGCTGGCGCAGCCGAGAGCGCCTCAGAGAGCCTTCCGCAGATACACGAGAGTGTCATCCACCTCGAACGGACACCCGCGCAACATGATCGCCCCAGAAACCCGCACAGGATCACTCCCTGCATCTGCGTAACCGAGCTTTGCGTACAGTCGCCGAGCTGCGACATTCCGATCCTGACTAACGCTAAGGCTGATGGCGTCCCAGCCCCTGACACGCGCTTCCTCCTCGGCTGCATGCGTGAGTTGAGCCGCGATCCCCCGCCGCCGCCGTTCGGGCACGACGAAGACGTCCTGGATCTCGGGAACACCCAAGTGCGTACTTACCCAAGCGATGTGCGCGTGGCCGATGGGCCGACCATTCTCCCATGCGACGAGGTAGGTCGAGCCCTCTGCACGCTGCTGGTCGAGACGGCTAAGCGGCAGGCAGCGATCGACGCGGGAGACGTCGCTCGGCTGTAGCTCAGTCACCGTCACCATGATGGGGAAGTTTCACACGGCCGGTCGGGCTCATTCCCGAACACCCAGGCGAGAGACTGATTCCCCGATTGAGCTAAATCCGCTAAGCGGCGGCCGGCCGATATAGGGGTGATGCTCGCGCAAACCCCCAACTTGCCACCGGCACTGCAGCGGATAGCGACGACGCCGATTCTGGCCTCCGAGAGGCCGGCTGGATTCCCTCAGGTCAAGATCACCCGCCTGGCCGCCAACCGACGCATTCACACACTAGGCATCGTGCGCTTCGACTTCAGTAACAGCCACGCATCTGAGTCGGCGAGAGCTATGCGCTCTTGAGGACGCACGCCTCGGCCGTCGGACTCGCACGCAGAGAGTCAGCGGTGCGAACTGGTGGCCTGTTTTACGTGCGGGCAGTTGCGGTAGGGCGCTTCACCGTAGGAGTGACGGCGACGACCAAGGCAAACGCAAACGCCTTTCTTGCGCTCGCCTTATCGCACCTTCGCCGCAGCGAACGCTGAGCAGCGCCGAGCCCTAAATGCGCGGCGGCTCGGGGGTCATTCCGGAACACTGGCCCAAGCCACGCAACGGAGTAGAGCGGTTCGGACCGTTAGTCATCCGTTAGAGCCTGTAGTCTATTCTGGCATCGTGTCCAGGCCCAGAATCCTCATTTCGCTCGCCGTCCTCGCGCTCGCCTCGAGCGCGACGGCGCTCGCGGCGAACGGCTACACGGTTTGGGGCACCGCTTGGCACCGGCCCCCCAGCGGTTCGTTGTTCAGCGTGCTCTCTCACGGCGTCGCCCCGCAGAAGGCACTCCTGCGCGTCTATCTCGACCGGCAGCCATGCCGGTGGACGTGGGCGAGCGAGGCGAATCGCTTCCCGTCGTTCAAGGCCGGAGAGTCCTCCTTCAGGGATACCGGACGCGGGTTCATCACGCTCTGGGTGTCCGGCCACTTCAGCAAGGCGTTCACGGCGCGCGCCGGGACCACCGCCGAGCCCGAGTACGCATGCTCGTATCTGACGACTCCGGGCCCGCAAGGCCGCTACCGGATCACCGCAGCCCGTAGGTCGAACGCGTACTTCGTGACGAACTGACCCAGGGCTGCGGGCGGACCGACGCGCAGTCGGTGTAGCTTCGGAGCATGGCGGACGCCTTTGGCCAGATGCTCCTCGGTGGGACTGGCCTGGAGATCATCGAGCGGGACGACGGGTTCCTCGACGCCGTGAAGATGGTCTACTTCGCACCCGTCGCTGAGTGGCCTGCGGTGGAGCGTCGCGCACTCCGCTGGGTGCGCGGCCGGGTGCTTGACGCCGGTGTGGGCGCGGGGCGAGCGGCTCTGGAGCTGCAGCGGCGTGGGAGAAGCGTCGTCGGGATCGACATTTCGCCGGGCGCGGTGGAGGTGGCACGTGCGCGCGGAGTCCGCGATGTGCGGCTGCTCGCCTTCGAAGACCTTGACGACTCGGTTGGCCAGTTCGACACGATCGTCATGTTCGGCAATAACTTCGGCCTCTTTGGCTCGCCGAGCAAGGCCAAGCGCTTGCTCCGGCGGCTGCGCCCGCTGGCCGACAGAATCGTGGCAGGCTCGAATGACCCTTATGCGACGGAAGACTCGGCCCACCTCGCCTATCAGGACCACAACCGCAAGAGGGGCCGGATGCCAGGCCAGCTACGGCTGCGCGTTCGCTACCGCGACCTCATCGGACCCTGGTTCGACTACCTGATCGTCTCACCGGACGAAATGGCCACCATCCTCGAAGGGACAGAGTGGCGGCTCCACCGACTGCTCCAGCAGACCGGCAGCGGGTACTACGTGGCCGTTCTGGAGTAGGCGCTAGCGATCGCAAGTGATGACGCACGGCGTCTGCGACCGGCTTGACTTTGACC
>VAXA01000240.1 GCA_005883365.1 Actinomycetota bacterium | reverse complement strand
GTGCTCGGCCAGGCCGAGCAGGTGCGCGAGACGCGGCTCGAGCCAGGCCTGCTCGTCGGCATCCGGGATGCGCTCGCCGATCATCGTGCGCAGCTTTGTGAGCGCTTCCTCGGGCGCGTCCTCCTCGGCGATCAGCGCCCGCATCCTCACCATCTCGGCGAGCGCCCAATAGGCGACACCGTCGCCGTAGGCCAGGCAGCGGCCGCGATGCCAGAGCACCTCGTCGACGGGGCCGTCCAAGTACTTCTCGAACTCCCACGCGAGGCGCGACTTGCCGATGCCGGCGATGCCGACGACCGAGACCAGGTTCGCCTTCCGCCCTTCTGCCGAGTCATGGAAGTGCTCCTTGACGAGGCGCAGCTCGCGCGCGCGGCCGACGAACGGCGGCTCGAGCTCGCTCGAGGATCGTGCGCCCCCACGGATGGAGGTGACTCGTAGCGCTCGGAAAAGGGAGATCGGCTCCGCTTTCCCCTTCAGCTCGTGCTCGCCGGCGGGCTCGTTCGGCGGCCGCCTGGATGCGGGCCGCCGTGTTGACGAGGTCGCCGGCAACCATCCCCTCACCGTCGGCGGCGAGGTTCACGGCCGCCTCGCCCGTGAGCACGCCCGCGCGCAGCGCAAGCTGGGGCGCCCCGATCTCCTCGCCGAGCGCCGCGACCGCCGTGACGAGGTCGAGGGCCGTTCGCACGGCCCGCTCGGCGTCGTCCTCCTGCGCCGTCGGCGTTCCCCAGACCGCCATCACCGCGTCGCCGATGAACTTCTCGACCGTGCCGCCGTAGATCTCGATCAGGCGGCGACAGATGTCGAAGTAGCGGGAGAGGAGCTCGCGCACCTCTTCGGGATCGCGCGACTCCGAGAGCGGTGTGAAGCCGACGAGGTCCGCGAAGAGGACGGAGACGAGCCGCCGCTCGGCCGCCTTTGCCGGCGCGGCCACGGTCGCCGCCTCATCGGCCAGTGCGGTACCGCACTCGCCGCAGAAGCGCATCCCGGGCCCGTTCGCCGCGCCGCAGCTCGGGCACGTTCGCGCGAGCGGAGACCCGCAGCTACCGCAGAACTTCCGGCCGGCCGCGTTCTCGAACCCGCACTGGGCGCAGGCAATCACGGTCGGACGCTAGCGCCGGTGCGCGAGGAAGTCGAGCAGGTCGGAGCGCGTGAGCACCCCGACCGGCTTCCCCTCCCGCGCGACGACGACCGCGTTCATGCCGCCGGTCAGCGTGGCGAAGACCTCGTCGAGCGTCGCCGACGCCTCGACGGCGGCAAGCGGTGGCTGCATCGCCGCCGCGACGTCCTCATGCACCGCGTCGGGATTGCCGAAGACGCGCTCGAGCAGCGCGCGATCCTGGAGCGAGCCGATCACGTCGGCGAGCGACTCGCACTGCCCGTCACGCACCACCGGCAGCTGCGAGATGCCGTAGCGCTGCATCGTGTCGATTCCCTCGCCGACCTTTGCGTGGGCGGCGATCGTGACGAACTCCGGAACCTCGCCGCCGTGCTTCGCGCGCAGCAGCTCGTCCACGGTCGGCAGCGCTGCCTGCCGCTCGACGAAGCCGTGCTCGAGCATCCAGTTGTCGTCGTAGAACTTCGACATGTAGGAGCGGCCAGAGTCCGGGATGATCGCGAGCACCGTCGCGTCCGCCGGCAGGCGCTCCGCGACGCGGATCGCCGCCCACAACGTCGAGCCCGCCGAGCCCCCGGCGAGGATGCCCTCCTCCCGCGCGAGCCGCCGGCCGGTGAGGAACGAATCGCGGTCGGAGACCCGGATCCACTCGTCGACGACCTCCAGGTCGATGGTGTCGGGCCACGTGTCCTTGCCGATCCCCTCGACGAGGTACGGGTGCAGCTCGGAGTCGTCGTGCGCGGTGTAGATCGAGCCCTCGGGGTCCACGCCGACGATCTTCACCTCCGGCTTCCGCTCGTGGAACCAGCGGCCGACGCCCGAGATCGTCCCGCCGGTGCCGACGGAGATGACGAGCGCGTCGAGGTCGCCGCCGGTCTGCTCCCAGATCTCCGGCGCGGTGACGTCGTAGTGCGCCTGCGGATTCGCCATGTTCGAGTACTGGTCGGGCTTGAAGCCGCCGGGGATCTCCTCGGCCAGCCGCGACGAGACGGAGTAGTACGACTCCGGCGAGTCGTGGTCGACCGCGGTCGGCGTGATCACGACCTCGGCGCCGTACGCGCGCAGCATCGAGATCTTCTCCTGGCTCATCTTGTCGGGCATGACGAAGACGCAGCGGTAGCCCTTGCCCGCCGCGGCGATGGCGAGGCCAACGCCGGTGTTGCCGGAGGTCGGCTCGACGATCGTTCCGCCCGGCTTGAGCTTTCCGTCGCGCTCTGCCTGCTCGATCATCGCGAGTCCGATCCGGTCCTTGACCGAGCCGCCCGGGTTCAGGTACTCGAGCTTGGCGAGGATCCGCGCGTGACCCCGCGGCGAGAGCCTGTCGAGCCGGACGATTGGCGTGCCCCCGACGAGGTCGAGGAGAGTCGGATACTCGCGCGGCATCGCGGAAAGCCTAGAGCAGCCGTTAGCGTAGGACGCACTCGTGAAGATCACCGTGATCGGCAGAGGAAACGTCGGCGGCGGGCTCGCCCGCAGGTGGCGCGACGCGGGCCACGAGGTGCAGGAGATCGGCCGCGACGGAGGCGACGCCTCCGGGGCGGACGTCCTGCTTGTCGCCGTTCCCTCGGCCGAGATCGCGAATGCGCTCGGCAAGGTGACCGGCATCGAAGGCAAGCTGACGATCGACGCGACGAACGCGTACGGGGGCCGGAACGAAGAGTTCGAGTCGCTTGCGCACGAGGTCAAGTCGATCGTCGGCGGCCCGACGGCGAAGTCGTTCAACCTCAACTTCGCCAACCTGTACGACGAGATCGGCGCACAGCGCGTGCCGCCGTCCAGCCTCTACTGCGCGGAGGACGAGGCGCGCGAGGTCACCGAGCGGCTGATCCGCGACGCCGGCTACGACCCCGTCTACGCCGGCGGGCTCGACAAGGCGCGCATGCTCGAGGAGCATCTCGCGCTCCTCTTCGCCGTCAACCAGGCCGGGCTCGGCCGGTTCTTCTACCGTTACGCCCCGCCGGGAAAGCTCTAGGCGAGCGCGGTTTCCTCCTCGATCTGCTCGAGCTCCTCGCCGCGTACGAGAACGACCGCGGCGACGATACCGGCGGCGGAGATGCCGGCAACCACCCAGAAGGCGAGGGCGTATCCGCTCGTCAGCGCCGCGGCTTGCGAGCTTCCCGTGTGGAGGAGATGCGTGGCCCGCGAGATTGCGACCGTCGACGCGACGGCGACGCCCAGCGCGCCGCCGACCTGCTGCGCCGTGTTCAGCAGCCCGGACGCGAGCCCGGCCTCGCGATGGCCGACGCCGGCGAGCGCAGCGATCGAGACCGGGATGAACGCGAACGCCAGGCCGAAGCCGAACAAGAGGTAGCCGCCGAGCAGGTCGTGCGCATACGAACCGTGCACGGGAATCTGCGCGTACCAGATGAGACCGGCCGTGTTGAGCACCATGCCCATCGCCATCACGGGACGCGGGCCGATGCGAGTCGTCAGCCACTGCGACAGCGCCGAGACGAGAACCACCGTGCCCGCCGTGGCCAGGAACGTCACTCCGGTCTTCAGCGGGGAGTAGTGGAGGACGTTCTGCACGTAGAGCGTCAAGAGGAAGAAGTCGGCGAAGATCGACGCCCCGAGCAGGAAGCCGACGATGTTCGCGCCGGCGAGCGTGCGGATGCGGAAGATCGAGAGCGGCATCAGCGGGTTCTCGACGCGTGTCTCCCAGGCGACGAAGAAGACGATCAGCGCGGCGGCGGCGATCAGCAGGATGATCGTCGTCGAGTCGCTCCAGCCGTCGACCGGTGCTTTCGAGATCGCGTAGACGAGGAGCGTGATGCCGCCGGTCACCGACGATGCTCCGACGACGTCGAAGTTGCGGCCGACGTCGGCCGCGCGGCTCTCGCGCACGATGCCGGGCGCAAGAGCGAGCACGAGGGCGCCGACCGGGACGTTGACGAAGAAGATCCATTCCCAGCCGAGGTACTTCGTGAGGATGCCGCCGAAGAGGACGCCTGCTGCGGAGCCGCTGCCGCCCATCGCGCCCCAGATCCCGAGTGCCTTGTTCCGCTCGGCGCCCTCCTCGAACGTCGTCGTGATGATCGAGAGCGTCGCCGGCGAGACGATCGCAGCGCCGAGCCCCTGCACAGTGCGCGCGGCGACGAGGACGCCCGTCGAGCCGGCGAGCCCGCAGACAAGCGAGGCGATCGAGAAGAGCGTCACGCCGACGAGGAACATCCGCTTGCGACCGAGGATGTCTCCGGCGCGTCCGCCGAGCAGGAGGAAGCCGCCGAAGGTGATCGCGTACGCGGTGATCACCCACTGCAGTCCGGTCTCGGAGAAATGGAGGCTGCGGCCGATCGAGGGGAGCGCGACGTTGACGATCGAGACGTCGAGCACGGTCATGAAGAACGCGACGCAGACGAGCGCGAGCGCCTGCCAGCGGCGCGGATCGGGTCCAGCAGTGTTCATCGAGCCCCCCTCCATCTCGGTGTGGGCATCCTAGAGACGACGAACGGACGGCCTCGAAAACGACACTCGACTAGTGACGGAAGTGGCGCCGTCCGGTGAAGACCATCGCGGCTCCGGCCTGCGCGACGGCGGCGATCACGTCCTCGTCGCGGCGTGAGCCGCCGGGCTGCACGATCGAGGTCGTGCCCGCGTCGAGGGCGATCTGAGGGCCGTCGGGGAAGGGGAAGAACGCGTCGGAGGCGAGGGCGGCCCCTGCGGCGTCGTGGCCGAACTCCGCCGCCTTCTCGACCGCGATCCGCACCGCGTCGACGCGGCTCATCTGGCCGGCGCCGATCCCGATCGTCTGCAGCCCCTTCGCGAGCACGATCGCGTTCGAGGCGGCGTGCTTGCAGACCCGCGCGGCGAAGACGAGGTCGCCCCATTGCGGCTCGCCGAGCTCGCCGGTCACGAGCTGCCAGCCGTCGCGGTCCTCGATCTCGGCGTCGTAGTCCTGGACGAGCATCCCGCCGATGACCCGCTTGTAGTTGCGCTCGCCGGGCACGCCGGCGCGCCGCTCGCCGTCGAGGAGGATCCGGACGTTCTTCTTCCGGCGCAGCGCGTTGAGCGCGTCGTCGGTGAAGCCCGGAGCGAAAAGCACCTCGACGAATTGCGCCGCCAGCTTCTCGGCGAGCGGCGCCTCGACGTCCCGGTTGAGGACGACGACGCCACCGTACGCCGACGTCGGGTCGGAGGCGAGCGCCTTGTCGTACGCCTCCTCGGCGGTGGCGCCGACTGCGACGCCGCAGGGGTTCGCATGCTTCACGATCACGCACGCCGGCAACGCGAATTCGCGCGCGAGCGAGCGGGCGGCGGAGAAGTCGTTGAGGTTGTTGAAGGAGAGCTCCTTGCCGTGCAGCTGCTCGACCCGCGAGAGGAGATGACGGCGGGCGCCGCGCTCCGCGTAGTACGCCGCGCGCTGGTGCGGATTCTCGCCGTACGCGAGGTCGAGCACCTTGTCGAGGGAGACGACGAGCGAGTCGGGGAACTCGTCGCGTGCGTTGAACCACGTTGCGATTGCGGCCTCGTAGGCGGCGGTGTGGGCGAACGCCTCTGCCGCCAGGCGCCGGCGGGTCTCGAGGGAGAGCTCGCCGCGGGCGCGTAGCTCTTCGAGCACTTGGTGGTATTGACCGGGCCGACAAACAGGAGCGCAGTGGGCGAAGTTCTTCGCCGCCCCGCGCAGCATCGATGGGCCGCCGATGTCGATCATCTCGACCGCGTCGGCCTCCGTCGCTCCGCGGCGGCTCGTGATCTCCTCGAACGGATAGAGGTTGACGCAGACGAGATCGAACGCCTCGATCCCGTGCTCCTCGAGCGTGGCGACGTCTTCGGTCTCGTCGCGGCGGGCGAGGATGCCCGCGTGGATGCGCGGGTGGAGCGTCTTCACGCGCCCGCCGAGCATCTCCGGCGACTCGGTCACCGCCTCGACGCGCTCCACCGGCAGGCCGATCGCCTCGAGCGCAGCCGCCGTATTTCCGCTCGCCACGAGCCGCCAGCCGAGCCCGGCTAGTCCCCGCGCGAAGGTATCGAGGCCTGACTTGTCCCAGGTTGAGATCAGCGCACGCACAGTTCCCTCACCACCTCGGGCAGCAGCCGGTGCTCGACCTCTTGGACGCGCGCGCGCAGCGTGTCGACGGTGTCGTCGGGGAGGACGGGGACGCGCTCGGCGGCGATCACCGGGCCCGTGTCGACTCCCTCGTCGACGTAGTGGACGGTCGCCGCCGTCTCGTCGACGCCGGCCGCGAGCACGTCCTCGATCGGATGCGCGCCCGGAAAGTCCGGGAGCGGCGCCGAGTGCGTGTTCACGATCCGGCCGCCGTAGTAGTCGAAGAACGGCTTGCGGAACAGGTGCATATAGCCGGCGCAGACGACGAGCTCGACGCCCTGCGACCGCAGCCACTCCGCGAGCGCGACGTCCCGCTCCTCGCGGCTTTCGTAGTCGCCTGCGTCGAAAACGCGCGTGGGGATCCCGGCCGTCTCGGCCCGCTCGAGCGCGCGCACCCCGGGCTTGTTCGACGCGACGGCGACGATCGGCAGCCCGGCGTCGAGCAGCGCCTGGAGGTTCGTTCCCTCGCCGCTGACGAGGACGCCGATCACACGATCCGTCCGATCACGCGCTCGCCGGGCTCGGCGTCGCGCGCGACGGCGCACCAGCCGATGCCGAGGTTGAACACGCGTCGCAGCTCGTCCTCGTCGACGTGGCGCTCGAGCCAGCGAAAGACGAGCGGGCGCTCCCAGGCGTCCCAGTCGATCTCGACCCGGCGGCCGGCGGGGAGCACGCGCTCGAGGTTGCCGAGGATGCCGCCGCCCGTCACGTGCGCGAAGGCGAGCGCCCGGCCGCGCAGCCTGCGGGCGGCGTCGAGGTAAAGCCTCGTCGGCGCGAGCAAATCCGGTCCGTCGTAGTCCTCCACCTCGAGCACGCGGCGAACGAGGGTGAACCCGTTCGCATGCACCCCGGCGGACGGGAAGCCGATCACGACGTCGCCGGCTTCGATCGCCGAGCCGTCGATCAGTCGCTCACGGTCGACGACGCCGACGCAGGTGGCCGCGAAGTCGAGCTCGCCCTCTCGGTAGACGTCGGGCATCTCGGCCGTCTCGCCACCGATCAGCGCGACACCGGCGGCGCGGCATACCTCCGCCGCGCCCTCCACCAGCTCCGCGACCTGGTCGAGCTCGATACGGGCCGCGGCGACGTAGTCGAGCATGACCAGGGGCTCGGCGCCGCAGGTGATGACGTCGTTGATGCAGTGCGCCGCCATGTCGGCGCCGCAATTGCGGAGGAGGCCGCGGGGGCGCGCAACCATCGGCTTCGTCCCGATCGAGTCCGTGGAGGCGGCGAGCAGGCGCTGCTCGTCGAGCGGGTGGAGCGCCGCGAACTGCCCGAAGCCACGGGCGCCGGTCGACTCGACCGCCGCGCGCAGCCGGTCGACGACCGCGCCGGCCGTTGCGAGCGATACGCCGGCCGCGTCGTACGTCCGTCGATCCTCCGCCACGCGGCGAGTCTACGGCGGCCGCGCGACGTCCGTTCTGGACACATCCGGGACCGACACGGCCGGAACCTGATTCCGGACATGTCCCATCTGGACGAGCTCGCCCAAAGAGCTCCGCCGCCCCTTACGGCCTACCGCGGACGAAATACCGCCCGCCGCACGATGTCCCTTCCAGACACGTCCGGAACCTGGTTCCGGACGTGTCCTAAACGAACAGCTCGCCGAAGAGCTCCGGCCGTCCCTGCGGGCCGCCGCGGACGAACCGGACCACCGTGTCGCCGACCTCGACGTTGGCCCCGTCTCTTTCGACGTCGAGAATCTGCGCGAGCGCCTTGGCCTTGCCCGCCGGATCGTCCGCTTTCAGGTGCAGCTCCGACAGCCGCAGCTCGTCGCCCTGGGCGAGGAGCTCCTCGATCCACTCGCGCGGCGGATGGAGCTCGAGCCGGTAGCCGGCATTGGTGGAGACGAACGTGCGCCGGCCGCCGTGCTCCTGCACCCGCAGGTCGCTCTGCTCGGCGCGCTCGAGGGCCCCGTCGAACTCGTCCTCGTCGAGCACGAACCCGAGGTGGTCGACACGCGGCGTCGCCCACTGCCCCGGTTGGACGACGACGTTCACGGCGCCCTTCTCGAGCTCGGTCAGCCGGAGCTTGAAGCCCATCGCGTCGAGCTCGCTCCAGGCGATCCCCGGCTCGTAGGACGTGAGGTCCTCGCCGATCCGGCCGTGGCGCGCGACGAGGGCGAACGCGAGCTTGCCGATGTAGCGCGCCTCGACCTCGCGGACGCGGCTCGTGACGAGGTGATAGTGGAAGAGCTGCACCGCCGCCAATCGTGCCAACGACCGCTGCGCGGTCGCGGCGCTACGCGCGCGCCGGCTCGAACCTGAGCTTCGCGGCGTCGGCGGGCACCTCGGTCGGGTAGTCGCCGGTGAGGCAGGCGCGGCAGAGCGCCGACGCCGGCCGCAGGGTCGCCTCGACGAGCCCGTCGTGCGAGAGGTAGGCGAGGGAGGTGGCGCCGAGGTGTTCGCGCACCTCCTCGACCGTGCGGGTCGAGGCGATCATCTCCGACGGGTCGGCGAGGTCGATCCCGTAGAAGCACTGGCCGATCACCGGCGGCGACGAGACGCGCAGATGCACCTCGGCTGCACCGGCGTCGAACAGCATGCGCACGATCTCGCGCGTCGTGTTGCCGCGGACGATCGAGTCGTCCACCGCGACGACCCGCTTCCCGGCGACCTCGGCGACGGGGTGGTACTTGAGCTTGATCCCCTGCCGCCGGAGCTCCTGGTCGGGCTGGATGAAGGTGCGCTGGACGTACCGGTTCTTGATCAGCCCTTCACTGAACGGCAGCCCGAGCGCCCGCGCGAAGCCGATCGCGGCCGGCGTGCCCGAGTCCGGAATCGGCAGGACGAGATCGGCCTCGACCGGCGATTCCTGCGCGAGCCGTTCGCCCATCCGCACCCGCGCGTTGTGCACCTCGATCCCCTCGAGACGGCTGTCGGGCCGAGCGAGGTAGAAGAACTCCCAGATGCAGAGCGCTCCCTGGTCGGGCGGCTCGAGCGCCTGCGTCGCCCGCAGACCCCCTGCGTCGGCGACGACGAGCTCGCCCGGCGCGACCTCGCGCACGAATTCGGCGCCCACGAGGTCGAGCGCGCACGTCTCGGACGCGAGGACAAAGTCCTCCTGCAAGCGGCCGATCACGAGCGGCCGGAAGCCGTGCGCGTCGCGGAACCCGACCAGCCGTCCCTCCGAGAGCGCGACGACGGAATAGGCGCCCTCGAGCCGGCGCATCGCGTTCGCCACGGCCTCCTCGAGGGGAGCGGCGTCGTTTGCGATCAATGCGGCGATCAGCTCGCTGTCGGACGTCGTGCCGAGTGGGACGCCGTCCTCGCGGAGCCCGTCTCGCAACTCGCCGACGTTGATCAGGTTGCCGTTGTGGCCCAGTGCCACCGTGCGTGCCCGGCCGTGCTGCACGAGCGGCTGCGCGTTCGCCCACTGCGACGAGCCGGTCGTCGAGTAGCGCGTGTGGCCGATCGCGACCTGGCCGCGAAGGCCGCCGAGCTTCTGCTCGTCGAAGACCTGGGAGACGAGCCCGAGGTCGCGCAGCCCCGTCAGGCGCCCGTGCTCGGACACTGCGATGCCCGCCGATTCCTGGCCGCGATGCTGCAGCGCGAAGAGGCCGAAGTACGTGAGCCGCGCAACGTCGCGGTCGGGTGCATACACGCCGAAAACGCCGCACATCTCCTACCGCACCTCCCCGATCCGCACGAATCCACGCGAGCCGAGTCGCCTGACCCGTGCCGGGCGGCAGGCGAGGATCGCGGCGCCGCGGCGCGAGTCGTGGTCGGCCGGGATCTCGACCTCCGCCTCGAGGCCGCCGCTCCAAGCCGTTGCCTCGGCGAGCGCGGCTGCGATGCCGCCGCTGCCGACGTCGTGGCACAGGCTCAGATGCGGCGCCGCCTTCCAGAG
>VAXA01000241.1 GCA_005883365.1 Actinomycetota bacterium | reverse complement strand
GGCCGCTGCGACCTCGTGATCAACACGCCGGAGGGCCGCAACGCGCGGTCGGACGGCTACGCGATCCGCGAGGCCGCGCTCGCGCGGCGCGTGCCGTGCATCACGACGCTGTCGGGTGCGGCGGCGGCCGTGCACGCGATCGCGACCGCGCGCGCAGAGCAGGCCGTCTCCCTCCAGGAACGGATCGATGCAGAGCTTGGCGTCACCCAGTCGGCATAGGGTCACCGGCTCCGAGACCCTCGGGCCGTACACGCTGCTCCGGCTCGAGCGCCGCAACCTCGAGCCCGGCGTGCCGGGCCAGTTCTTCATGCTCGAGGCGCCTGGACGGCTGCTGCCGCGGCCCTTCTCGCTCTGCCTCGCGCCGACGGGCGAGCTCGGCTTCCTCGTCGATCCGATCGGACCGGGCACGCAGGCGCTCTGCGACCTCCGGCCCGGCGACGAGATCCGGGTGCTCGGGCCGCTCGGCCAGGGCTACCGGCTCGACGTCGCCCGGCCGCTCCTCGTCGGCGGCGGGATCGGCATCGCGCCGCTCCCGTACCTCGCCGAGCAGCTCGAGGGCGCGGCCCCGGTCCTCCTCGGCTTCCGCAGCGCGGAGCATGCCGAGGCGGCTGCGCTCCTACCCGGCGCAGAGGTCGTGATCGACCCCGTCCTGGTCACCGAGCTGATCGACCCCGGCTTCGACGTGATGGCGTGCGGGCCAGAGCCGATGCTGCAGGCGGTCGCCGAGCTGTGTCCGACAGCGCAGCTCGCGTGGGAGGCGCCGATGGCCTGCGGCTACGGCGCCTGCTACGGCTGCGTCGTCGAGATCGACGGGGCGCTCAAGCGGCTCTGTCTCGAGGGGCCGGTGCTCGACGCCGCACGTCTCCGAGCGCGGGTGGAGGCCGCCGCATGAGGATCCTCAACGCCAGCGGCTGTCTCGACGCACTCGCGGCTCCGGAGGTTGCGCGCGAGCTCGACGCCTTCGTGACCAAGACGGTCACCCCGCTGCCCCGCGAGGGGAGCGCGCCGCCGCGAATCGCCGAGACGGCGCACGGGATGCTCAACGCGATCGGCCTCGCGAACCCGGGCCGCGACCGCTTCCTCGCCGAGCACCTGCCGAGGCTCTCCCAGCTCGGTGTCCCAATCTGGGTCTCCGTCGGGGGCTTTACGGCTGCGGATTACGCCGAGACGTGTGCTGTCTTACGCAGCGACGAAGCCGCGGCGGTCGAGCTCAACCTCTCGTGCCCGAACGTCGACGAGGCGGCCGACTCCGCGGCGGAGATCGTCGCCGCCTGCCGCCGCGCGACGGAGCTGCCCCTCTACGCGAAGCTCTCCGCCGCGCACCCCGAGATTGCGGAGGTCGCGCGGGCGGTCGCGGCGGCCGGTGCGGACGGGCTCTCGCTCATCAACACGCTGCGCGCTGTGGCCCTCGACAGCCGGCTGCGCCCGTTGCTTGCGCGCGGCAGCGGCGGCCTCTCGGGCCCCGTCCTCAAGCCGGTAGCCCTCCATGCGGTGAGCATCTGCCACGAGGCGACCGGACTGCCGATCGTCGGGATGGGAGGGATCCAATCCGGCGGGGACGCGCTCGAGTTCGCCGCCTGCGGCGCCTCCGATGTCGCTCTCGGCACCGTCCTCTTCGCCGATCCCGGCGCGCCAGCTCGCGTCCGCGCGGAGCTCGCGGCCGCATGTGAGGACGCGGGCGTTGTCTCACCGGACGACGCGAGGGCTTCGGCAAAAAGCCCGGAAACCCAGCCAAAAGTCCCAGCTTGAAGGTCGGGGGCGCATTGGTAAGATCGGCGCTCCGTGTCCCCCACGAAGACCCAGGCGCACGCTCCGCTTCGTTCTCTCGACCAGCGGATGGACGCCCTCAAGCGAGCGAACGACGTCCGCGTCAGGCGCGCCAAGCTCAAGAAGGACCTCAAGGAAGGGAAGGTCCGGATCGAGCAGATCCTGGGTAACCCGCCCGAGTACGTCTCGACGGCGAAGGTGATCGACATCCTGATGGCGGTGCCGAAGTTCGGGCGCGTGAAGGCGGCGCGGTTCCTCAACACGTGCCGGATCAGCCAGTCGAAGACCGTCGGCGGGCTGTCCGACCGCCAGCGCACCGAGCTGATCGGCCTCTTCAACAGCCGCTAGTGGGGGTGGGGCGGATGCCGGCGGTGCTCGTCGTCACGGGCCCGTCGGGCGCCGGCAAGGGGACGCTGATCCGCAAGCTCGTCGAGCGCGTCCCGGGAATCGAGGTCACGGTCTCGGCCACGACACGCGAACTACGCCGTGGTGAGGAGAACGGCCGCGAATACTGGTTCCTCACCGACGACGACTTCCTCGCGCGTGTCGCGCGCGGCGAGTTTCTCGAGCACGTCGAATACGTCTCCGGCCATCGCTACGGGACGCTCCGCTCGGAGCTCGAGCGAATCGCCGCCAACGGCCACGTGCCCCTCCTGGAGCTCGAGACCGAGGGTGCGCTGCGCGTCAAGCACGAGGTGTCCGGCGCGGTCACGATCTTCATCTCTGCGCGGGTGGAGGAGCTCGAGCGGCGCCTCCGCGAACGGGCGACGGAGAGCACAGGGGAGATCGGCGAGCGGATCGAGCTCGCCCGGAAGCAGCTCGAGCAGGCGGGTGAGTTCGACCACGTGATCGAGAACGACGACCTCGAACGGGCGGTGGCCGAGCTGACCGCGCTGGTCCGCGGGCTCCTCGGTGCGACCGCTACCATGCCGCGGCGATGATCGAACCCCGCGTCGACGACCTGCTGGAGAACGTGGACTCGCGCTACGCGCTCGTGATCGTGGCGGCGAAGCGCGCCAGGCAGATCAACAACTACCACCACCAGCTCGGCGAGGGCACCTTCGGCGACAACCTGCCGCCGCTCGTCGAGAGCCGGTCGAAGAACTACCTGACCATGGCCCTGGAGGAAGTCTCCCAGGGCATGCTCAAGTACGAGTACACGGCGTAGCGCCGCCAGGGCCGCGCGCCTGCCGCACGCGTAGCGGGTAGGCATCATTTCGGCATGTCCCGCGTCCTACTCGGCGTGTCGGGCGGCATCGCTGCCTACAAGGCGTGCGAGCTGTGCCGCTTGCTCGTCAAAGACGGTCACGACGTCGTGCCCCTCGTCACGCCCGGCGCCGAGCGCTTCGTCACCGCCGAGACGTTTCGCGCGCTCGCGCGCCGCCCGCCGGGAGACGACGTCTACCTCCACCTCACGCGGGCCGACCTATTCGTCGTCGCGCCGTGCACGGCGAACACGCTCGCGAAGCTCGCGCATGGGCTCG
This sequence comes from Actinomycetota bacterium, assembly GCA_005883365.1. Lineage (GTDB taxonomy): Bacteria > Actinomycetota > Thermoleophilia > Gaiellales > Gaiellaceae > Palsa-739. Next base: position 4,820 of record VAXA01000241.1, on the reverse strand, counting down.
CCGACAACGTCCTCACCGAGGCGGCGCTCGCGCATCGCGGACCGGTGCTCGTCGCCCCCGCGATGAACCCGCGGATGTGGTCGCATCCCGCGACCCGCGCGAACGCCGAGGCTTTGCGCGCGCGCGGCGTCGTCCTCGTCGGGCCGGACGAGGGCGAGACGGCGGAGGGGGAGCTCGGGGTGGGGCGGATGGCGGAGCCGGACGAGATCCTTCGCGCCGCTCGTACTCTGCTCGTGGGAACGGGCCCGCTCAGCGGGAAGCGCGTCCTCGTCGCGGCGGGCGGCACCCGCGAGCCGCTCGACGCGGTCCGCTTCGTCGGCAACCGCTCGTCGGGGCGGATGGGCGTCGCGCTCGCCGCTGAGGCGCGCCGGCGCGGCGCCGAGGTGACGCTCCTCGCGGCCAACCTGGCGGTGGCGGCGCCGGCCGGCGTCGAGCTCGTCGAGACGCCCACCGCCGCCGAGCTCGAGCGCGAGGCGCTCGCCCGCGCCGCCGAGGCCGACGTCGTCGTCATGGCCGCGGCCGTCGCCGACTACCGCCCCGCGGAGGCTCTCGCGGCGAAGCGGCCCAAGGACGCGACGACGTGGACGCTCGAGCTCGAGCCGACGACCGACGTCCTCTCGTCCCTGGGCGAACGCCGCCGCAACGGCCAGCTCCTCGTCGGCTTCGCGGCCGAAACCGGCCCAGCCGGCCTCGAGCGCGCGCGGGAGAAGCTGGCCAACAAGGGCGCCGACCTCTTCGTCCTCAACGACGTCTCGCGAACCGACATCGGTTTCGACGCGTACGAGAACGAGGTGACGCTCCTTACTCCAGCCGGCGAGCGAACGGTCGCGAAGGCGCCGAAGGACGAGATAGCCGCCGCGATCCTCGACGAGGTGGAGGCCCTGCTGCGGAATGGCTGAGCGCGCGGTCGCACCGGTCTCGAGCGGGCAGATCTCGACGATCGTCGAGAACCTCGGCCGGGTCGTCCACGCGCCGGACGAGACGCTGCGGCTCATCGTCCTCTGCCTCGTCGCCGAGGGTCACGCGATCATCGAGGACTTCCCCGGCGTGGGCAAGACGATGCTCGCCAAGGCGCTGGCCCGTTCGCTCGACTGCCACTTCTCCCGCCTGCAGTTCACCCCCGACCTGCTGCCGTCGGACGTGACCGGCGTCAACGTCTTCAACCAGCGGCAGAACGAGTTCGAGTTCCGGCCCGGCCCCGTCTTCGCGAACCTCCTGCTCGTCGACGAGGTGAACCGCGCGTCACCGAAGACGCAGGCGGCACTCCTCGAGTGCATGGAGGAGCGACAGGTGTCCGTGGACGGTGTCACGTACCCGCTCGAGCCGCCGTTCATGGTCATGGCCACGCAGAACCCGATCGAGTACGAGGGGACGTATCCGCTGCCGGAGGCGCAGCTCGACCGGTTCACGATGAGGCTCTCGCTCGGCTATCCACCGCTCGCCGAGGAGGCCCGGATGCTCGACGAGCAGACGAGTGCGCCACCGCTCGAGTCGCTACTTCCCGTCGCCGACGCGGCCGACGTGCTCCGTCTCGTCGAAGCCGCGCGCTGCGTGTACGTCGAGGAGAGCCTCGGCCGCTACGTCGTCGCGCTCCTCCGCCAGACGCGCGGCGATCCGCGCCTCTACCTGGGCGCCAGCCCGCGCGCGGGGATCGCATTGCTGCGCGTTGCGAAGGCCCGGGCGCTCGCCGAGGGACGGGACTACGTCGCCCCCGACGACGTCAAGGCCGTCGCGGCGCCGGTGCTCGCCCACCGGCTCATCCTCGCGCCGGAGGCCCGCTCGGCCGCGCTCAGCGCCGAGGAGCTCGTCGCGGACGCGCTCGCACGCACCCCGGTTCCGGTCTGATGACCGCCCGGGGCCGAGCGGTACTGGCCCTCGGCGTTCTCTGCTGGATCGTCGCCGTCGTCTTCGGCTCGCCTGCGATCTACCCGGTCGCGGCCGGGCTCGTCCTCGCCGTCCCGCTCGCGCTGGCGTGGGTACGGATCACGCTGCGGCAGCCACGTGTGACCCGGCGCTGGCCGCACGAGAACTTGCTCGAGCGAGACGACGTCGCGATCGAGCTCGTGCTCGAGCGCGAGCCCGGAGTGCCGCTTCCCCAGGTCGTGGCCCATGAGCGGATCGGGCGCCTGGGGGAACAGGAGGTCGAGCTGCGGCCGCAGGGACGCGGTCGCCATGTGGGCTCCTACCGGCTCCGCGACGTGCCGCGCGGGCGTCATCGCTTCTCGCCGGTCAGCCTGTCGATCGCAGACCCGTTCGGCCTCGCCGAGTCGGCGCTGGCGCTGGAGGAGCAGCAGGCGCTCGTCGTCTACCCCCGCCTCACCGACCTCGAGCGCCTCTTCTTCGACGGTGGCGCCGGCCCCGAGCACGGGCGGCGGCTCCTGCTGCGGCGGCCGGTCGGCTTCGAGCTCCACAGCGTCCGCGACTACCAGCAGGGAGAGTCGCTGCGGCGTGTCCACTGGCCGTCCACCGCGCGCCGCGGCGAGCTGATGGTCAAGGAGCTCGAGGATTCGCCGCGCGACGAGGTCGCCGTGCTGCTCGACGGAGATCCGGCTGCCGTGGCAGGCGTGTCGCCCGACTCGTCCTTCGACGCCGCCGTGCGGGCAGCGGGCTCGATCCTGCTCGCACAGATCCGGCGGGGCCGGCGTTGCGTCCTCGCTCTCAACACGGCCGGACGGGAGACCCAAGGTGTCTCGGCGGACGGGCCCGAGTGGCAGCGTGCACTCGAACTCCTCGCCGCGGCAGAGCCCGACGCGCAGGCCCCGGTGACGACGCTCCTCCAGTCGAGCGACGGGCCGGCGGCACGCTCGCTCGAGCTCGTGGTCGTCACCTCCCGGGTCGAGCCTGCCCTCGTCAGCCGTCTGCTCGAGCGCGCGCTTACTCGCCGGGCGGTCGCTCTCGTTCACGTCGAGTCCGCGAGCTTCGTGGGACGTCCGTACCGTCCCGAGCCAGAGCTCCTGCGCCTGCAGGCGGCGGGCGTGCCGATCGCCGTCGTGCGGCGTGGCGCGGACCTCGCGGCCGCGCTCGAAGGAGCGAGACCGGGGGAGGCCGCGCATGCGTAGAGTCGCCCGGACGACCGCGGTCACCGCGCCGGCGCTCGTGGTCGTCGCCGCGGCGTGGCTGCGCCTCGAGCAGCCGCTCGGCTCCGTGTGGAGGGTGCTCGCGCTCCTCGCGCTCGCCCTCGCCGCCGCCGCACCGCGCCGCCGCTCGCTGCGCGTCGCCTGCGCCGTGGCCGCGACCGTGGCGGCAGCGCGGATCGCAGTGGGCGTCGACCTCGTTCCCTGGAGGCTGGCCGACCCGGGCTCGGGCTTCGGGCTCGTGGACTCGCTCTCCACCTTGGGGGCACGGTTCGACACCGGCTTCTCCGACTTCTACGGTACCCATCTCCCCTTCGACCCGCGGGTGCATATGGCGATGGGAGAGCTCGTTCTCGCCGGCGTCTTCACGTTCTCGCTTGCTGTCGCCCTGCTCGCGACGGCGCGGAAGCCGGTCGCGTGCGCCCTCGCACTCCTGGTGGGAGCAGGCTGGCCTGCGACGCTCCTCGGGCCGTCGCACGGTATTGCGATGGGCGCCGCGATCCTCGGTGCCGCGCTCATCGTGCTCGCCGGCCTCGGCTCGCGCCGCATGACGGCGCTCGCCCTCCCGGCGACCGTGCTCGTGGCGGCGGGCGCCGTCGCGGTTGGGTCGGCGACAGCGGCGCGTCACGGGCTCGTCCACTGGCAGTCCTGGAACCTCGCGCACGTTGCGACCGGCGGTCAGGTCGGGCTCGGCTTCCTCTGGGATGCGCAGTACGGAGGCCTGCGGTGGCCCGCACATCCCACGGTGGTGCTCCAGGTCGAGTCGGAGCAGACCCCGTCCTACCTGCGCGCGGCGGTACTCGACGATTTCAGCGGCGACGCGTGGAAGGAGGGTTCGCTGCGGCCGGCCGACTCGCTCGAGCCCGCGGTGGCCTCGCAGCCGCGAAACGAGACGCGTGAGACCGTGACCGTGGAGGGCCTCGCCGACACCCGGCTCGTCGGCGGCAGCATCCCGGTCCGCTTCGCGGCCGGCGGCGCGTCGGTCGACTTCGGATTTGCGACGGTGCCGTCGGGCTTGACGCGCGGCTATCGCTACACGGTCTGGAGCTGGAGCCCGCGTCCGACCGCCGCGGCGCTGCAGCGCTCGCCGGCCGTCTACCCGTCCGTGCTCGCCCAGCAGGGGCTGCTCGACGTCGGCCGTGGGATCGACATGCCCTCGTTCGGGAGCCCCGGCCGGGCGGCGCGCGCCGATCAGTTGGTCGCGAACGAGCCGGCTCTGTACAAGTACCTCGGGCTCGAGCGTCTGGCCGAGCAGGTCGCAGGCCACGCCCGCACGCCGTACGGCGCGGTCGCCCGCCTCGAGCAGTGGTTCGTCTCCTCCGGCGGCTTTCGCTACTCGAACCACCCGCTCGTGCTCAATCCACCGCTCGCCGGCTTCGTCACCCAGACGAAGGCCGGCTACTGCCAGTACTTCGCCGGGGCGATGGCGCTCATGCTTCGCTACCTCGGCATCCCGGCGCGCGTCGCGGTCGGCTTCGCCGGCGGGACGTACAGCCCGAAGGGCCACGCCTGGCTCGTCACCGACCGCGAGGCGCATGCCTGGATCGAGGTCTGGTTCAAGGGCTACGGCTGGCTTCCGTTCGACCCTACGCCTGCCGCGCCGGGCGCAGCACCTCGCCCGACTCCAGCCGGCGGGCGCGCGGCGACCGGCGTCGGATCGGCGCCGTTCTCCGGCGCGCCAAAGGCCACACCGGCCGGCGGGGCGGCGACCGTCGCGGACAACCTGGCCCGGAAGAACGGGCTCAC
>VAXA01000239.1 GCA_005883365.1 Actinomycetota bacterium | reverse complement strand
TGAGCAGGGCATCACCTCGTACAAGCTCTTCATGGCGTACAAGAGCGTCCTGCAGGTCGACGATGCGACGCTCTTCCGCGCGATAGAGGTCGCCGCGGAGAGCGAGGCGCTCGTGATGGTGCATGCGGAGAATGGGGACGCGATCGACGTCCTCGTCCGCGAGGCCCTCGCCCGCGGCGACACCGCTCCCATCCACCACGCGCTCACGCGGCCGCCGGAGCTCGAGGGCGAGGCGACGAACCGCGCCATCCAGCTGGCGCGGATCGCGGGCAGCCCGCTCTATGTCGTCCACGTCACCTGCCGGGAGGCGGTCGAGCCGATCCGCCGCGCGCGCGGGCAGGGCTGGAACGTGTGGGGGGAGACGTGCACGCAGTACTTCTTCCGGTCGATAGACGACCTCGCTCGGCCGGGCTTCGAAGGCGCGAAGTACGTCTACTCGCCGCCGGCCCGCGACCCCTCGAACCACGACGTGCTCTGGGACGCCGTGCGCACGGACGCGCTCTCCGCGATCTCGACCGACCACTGCGCATTCCTCTGGGACGGGCAGAAGACGCTCGGCAAGGACGACTTCACGAAGATCCCGAACGGCGGCCCCGGCCTCGAGGACCGGCTGAAGATGATCCACCACTTCGGCGTGCGCGGCGGGAGGATCAGCCTCAACCGGATGGTCGACCTCCTCGCGACGCAGCCCGCAAAGCTATTCGGCCTCTACCCGCGTAAGGGGACGGTCGCGGTAGGCGCCGACGCCGATCTCGTCGTCTTCGACCCCGAGCGGCGAGAGACGATCTCGGCGTCGACGCACCACTCGCGCTGCGACTACAGCCTGTACGAGGGCACGGAGGTCGTCGGCGCGCCCGAGCACGTGCTGCTGCGCGGCTCCGTCCTCGTCGAGGACGGCGAGCTCGTCGCCGCCCCCGGCATCGGACGGTTCGTGCGCCGGGCGCGGTTCGGCGAGCAGCTCGAGACCGGCGCGGCAGTCCCCTCGTAGCAGGGCTTCTTTTACTTCGGACGAACAAAGCTGCGCTAGCGTCATGCGAGTCGTGGGGTCCCTCATCGGAGCACGTCGCGGACGCCTGGGGCTGCTGGCAGGTCTGGTCCTGGCGTTCTCCGCGCTCCTTCCTGCGAGCTCCTCCGCGGCCACCGCAGCCACACGCGCGAAGGGCCTCGACGTCTCGAACTGGAACGGCACGATCAACTGGTCGAAGGTCGCTGCTGCCGGCTACCGGTTCGCGTTCGGCAAGGCCACGGAGGGCACGAGCTACAGCGACGCGACCTATACGACGAACCGGAACGGCAGCGAGACCGCCGGTCTCGTCTTCGGCGCCTACCACTTCGCACGGCCGGCCGGCGGGAGCGACGCAGGGGCCACCGCGAGCGCGATCGCCCAGGCCAACCACTTCCTCGCCGTGGCCGGGCCGCAGCCCGCGGAGCTGCCGCCCGTGCTCGACCTCGAGACGACGGGGAAGCTCGGTGACGCTCGGCTCCTCGTCTGGACCCTCGCGTGGCTCCAGCAGATTTACGCCCGTACCGGCGTCGTGCCGTTCGTCTACACGTCGCCGAATTTCTGGAAGGCGAGCCTCGCCAACTCGACCGCCGTCGCGGCTGCCGGCACTGAGCTCTGGATCGCACACTGGACGAGCGCGAGCAACCCGCTCGTGCCGGCTCTGAACTGGAACGGGGAAGGCTGGACCTTCTGGCAGTGGACCAACTGTGTCTCCATCCCCGGAATCAAGCGCTGCTCCGATGCCGACCGAATGAACGGGACGACCCCGGCCGCCGTCGCCATCCAACCGTATCCGGCCGGCCTGCCCCTCCTCTCGGCGCCGCCGACGATCGTCGGGCTTTCCGAGGCAGGACAGCTGCTCGCCGCCGTGCCAGGCACGTGGGCCGGTGGAAAGCCTCTCCAGTTCTCGTACCAGTGGAGGCGCTGCGACGCGGCCGGCGCCAATTGCGCGGCGATCTCCGGAGCGACCGCCCAGTCGTACCGGCCCGTGAGCGACGACGTGGGACACTCGCTCAAGGTCCTCACGACGGCCACCTCGGCGGCCGGGAGCGCGGCTGCCTCCTCGCCGCCGACGGCCGCGGTCTCCCCGGCGGGCACCCCGCCGACCGCGCGGCCGACCGACCTCACGCCGCCCCAGATCCTCGGGACGGCTCAGGCAGGGCAAGCATTGACCGCCTCCGCCGGGACCTGGACCGGCTCGCCGAAGACGTTCGCCTATCGCTGGCGCCGCTGCAACGCCGTCGGCGCCTCGTGCGTCGCGATCCCGTATGCGACGCAATCGCACTACACGCTCACACCCGACGACATCGGCTGGACGCTTTCACTCATCGTGACCGCGACCGGGGCGGGTGGCTCCACGTCCGCCACGGCGGCGGTGACGGGCGTGGTCGTGGCGGCGCCGCTGCCTCCCGCCTCGATCGAAAGGCAAACGGTGCGCCGCGGGATCGCCGGCAACGTCCAGACCGACGACGGGCGCGCCTCTGTCACCTGGCAGCCGGGAGCGGTCCGCGTCGGGCGGACCGTGTTACTCGACACGTTCACCGGCTCCCTCTCGGTGCCGGGGAGCGAGGTGTCTCTCGCGGTGCCGGGGTCGTCGAAGAGCTTCAAGTGGCCGCTCGACCTCGTGTACGCGCAGCCGCAGCCGAACCGGACCGTGCTCGGCTACTCCACCGACGGGAAGGTCTACTACTCCGTGCCGCCGCTTGCGCCGCCGCAGCTTCCTGCCGGAACCGCTGTCGGCCGGTTCGTCGACTCGAGCAACCATACGCACGTGCTGACGCGGACTCCGCTCCAGCTCTCGCTGTTCAAGCGCGGCGCTTGGGGCGATCCGACCTACACATCGCCGAGCGGCCCGAAGCTCACCACCCAGGTTCCGCTCGAGGTACTCCCCCATCTCTCCGACCAGAGCCTGCTTCTCCTCACACGGCTTTCGCTCGCCGCACAGGCGCGAATCTCAGCCACGGTGACCGGCCCGGGAGGAAGGACGGTCCCGATCCTGGGCAAGGGGAGCCGCCTCGGCGCGCGCCTGCAGGCGGGGCGCGCATACCGGATCGTGCGGGCCTA
>VAXA01000047.1 GCA_005883365.1 Actinomycetota bacterium | reverse complement strand
TCCCGCTCGGCCCGACGACGGCGCTCGTCGGCGTCGCGACGCAGGGCGGCCGTTTCCCGCCCGAGTGGATCGAGCTCCTCCGCGCCTGCATCGAGCACGGCCTCGGCGTCGAGAACGGCCTCCACGTCTTCCTCGCCGACGATCCGGAGCTCCGCGCGCTCGCCGAGAAGCGCGGCGTCGAGCTACGCGACCTGCGCCGGCCGCCGGCGAACCTCTCCACGGCCACCGGTGAGAACCTCGGCGCCGACGCGACGATCGTCCTCACCGTCGGCTCCGACTGCGCGATCGGGAAGATGACCGTCTCGCTCGAACTCGACCTCGAGGCGCGGCGGCGCGGCGTGCGCTCGGTCTTCGTCCCGACCGGGCAGACAGGCATCGTGATCGCCGGCTGGGGAATCGCGGTCGACGCCGTCGTCGCGGACTTCGTCGCGGGCGCGGCCGAACGGCTCGTCGTGGAAGGGCGCGACCGCGGCGGAGAGCTCCTCTGGGTGGAGGGTCAGGGCTCGCTGCTGCACCCGGTCTACTCGGGCGTCGCGCTCGGGCTCTACCACGGCAGCGTCCCGCACCTGCTCGTCCTCTGCCACGAGCCCGGCCGGACGGAGATCGAGGGCGCAGGCGGGGGGCCGCATCCGATTCCTCCGCTGCGCGAGCTCGTGGAGCTGCACGAGCGGCTCGCCCTGCCGGCGCGGCCTGCCCGGGTGGCAGCCGTCGCGCTCAACACGCACGCATTGGGGGAGGAGGAGGCGCGGGCGGCCGTCGACGCGGCGGAGGAGGAGACCGGGCTGCCGGCCGACGATCCGGTCCGCTTCGGGGCCGCGAGGCTCGTCGACGCCGTCCTCGCGGCCGCGCCCTAGCAGTGCTCGTCGCGGTCATCGCCGACACGCACCTGCCGCGCGGCGGGCGGCAGCTTCCAGAGATCTGCGTCGAGCGTCTCCGTACTGCCGATCTGATCCTCCACGCCGGGGACGTCACCGCCGCGTCCGCGTTCGAGGAGCTGGCCGCGCTCGGGCCGCCGGTGCACGGCGTCCACGGGAACATGGACGACGCGGCGCTGCGAGTCCGGCTGCCGGAGACGCTCGTGGTCGACGCTGGCGGGCCCGGCATCGGGATGACGCATGACGCCGGCCCTCGCGCCGGGAGGGAAGAGCGACTCGCGCGGCGCTTCCCCCATTGCGCCGCCGTCGTCTATGGCCACACGCATGAGCCGCAAGTCGGGCGTGTGGGGAAGGTCTGGATCCTCAATCCGGGCTCGCCGACTGAGCGGCGGCGGTCGCCGTGGCACTCGATGCTCGTGCTCGACATCGTTGACGCCCGCATTACGCCCGAGCTGATCCGGCTCTCTTGACAGCGAACACGTGTTCGCCTACGATGCGAACAGATGTTCGGCAAGCTCCTCATCCTGCTTTGCGCCCTGGCGCTCGCCGTCGGCCTCGCTGCCCGCAGCTCGAACGGGGCAGGGCCGAAGCGCACGTATGTCGTGCGTCCGGGCGACACGCTCTGGACCGTGGCCCAGCAGATGTATTCGGGTGACCCACGCGAGGGTGTGTGGGAGCTCGAGCAGCGGAACCACCTCGCGTCCGCGACGATCGTCCCCGGCGAGAAGCTCCTCGTGCCCTAGGACGCTGGCGGCAGGTCGATCCCGCTGACGTAGACCTTCTCGCCGCGGAAGAGGCGCTGCTCGGGATCCCACGGGAACCAGATCACGACCTTCCACTCGAGTCGGCCTTCGGCGGGTGGGGTACCGAGCCACGGCCCCTGTTGGGTCGCCGCGACGTTCGCCTCCTCGCACACCCCTTGCGGCCCGATCACGATGTCGGTCAGGTCGAAGCGGATGTCCGGAAAGGCGGTCAGCAGCTCGGTGTAGAAGCGGCGCGCGCCGTCGTGGCCCTCCCAGCGATGGCCGGTCTGGACGAGCTCGTAGACGCAGTCGGGCGTGAGCGTCGAGATCAGGCCCTCGAGATCGCGCGCATCCTCGGCGAGCGAGTGCCGCTTGTAGAGCTCCCGGACGTCGCGATACAGCTCGGGCGTCACCTCGCGCCGGTAGACCTCGAGCACGGTCGGGTCGGCCACGCGCTAGAGCCTAAACCGGATGCCGGATCAGGCGGGAACGAGCTCGTCGGCCGCCGTGTCGGTCCCGAACAGGTCGGGCAGGCGCTGCACGAGCGCGACGAAGGCGTCGACGACGGCCGGCGCGAACTGGGTGCCTCGATTGCGGACGATCTCCTCGGTGGCGTCGTCGAGCGGCCGGGCGCCGCTGTAGGGGCGGTTCGTCGTCATGGCGTCGAGGGCATCCGCGAGGCCGACGATCGCGGCTTCGAGCGGGATCTCGTCGGCGCGCAGGCCGTGCGGGTAGCCGTTCCCGTCCCAGCGCTCGTGGTGGTGGAGGATCGCCGGCACGGCGGGATGGAGCCGGTGGAGACGAGCGACGATCCGCGCGCCGTCCTCCGGATGGCGCTTCACGATCTCGAACTCGAGCTCAGTCAACCGGGCCGGCTTCGTGAGGATCGCGTCGGGCACGCCGATCTTGCCGATGTCGTGGAAGAGGCCGGCGAAGCGAAGCACGTCGAGCTGCTCCCGGCCGAGCCCCAGCTCCTCGCCGAGCGCGAGAGCGATCCGCTGCACCCGCAGGGAGTGCCCCGCCGTGTACGGATCCTTGGCGTCGACGGTCGCGTTCAGGCTCTCGACCGCTTCGAGCGCGCTCTCCTCGAGCAGGCGATTGGACTCGACGAGCCGCATCGTCCGGGCGCGGAGCTTCGCGTTCTGGCGGCGGAGGGTGTGCGATGCGCCGCGCACGAGCAGCGCGAGTGCGGCCCAGAGCGCCAGGAAGACGCCGCCGACCGCAAACCAGAGGGTCGTGCGGCGCGAGCCGATCAGCCGGCCGAGAGCTTTCGGATTCGCGTAGATCTCGTATGCACCGATCGCGCGCGTTCCGGTCGTGTTCTCGATCGGCGCATAGACCTCGAACAGTTGTCGGTAGCCGAGATCGTTGCGCTCGAACGCGTCCTCGCCGTTGGCGCCGGTGCCGACGAGTGCCGCGATCGGCCGGTTGTCGTGGACCGCTTCGCCCAGCTCGTCGTCGAGCGGGAAACGATGGTCGATTCGGTGGCGATCGCGATTTGGCAGGAGGCGATCGCTGCTGGACCGGGAGAGTGGGTTCGTCCAGGCGAGGACGCCGTGCCCGCCCTTCAGGCTCCAGACCTTGACCGTGACGATGTCCGGCTGCGTGAGAACGTTCGCCCCGAGCTGCGCATCCTGGACCCAGGGGACCTTGACGTGGTTGTCGCGGACGAGTGTGGGGCGCACTA
>VAXA01000046.1 GCA_005883365.1 Actinomycetota bacterium | reverse complement strand
CTCCAGCGATCGGCGATCGGGCTCCCGGACCTGCAGGAGATCTTCCTCACGCATTTCCACGCCGACCACTTCCTCGGCCTGCCCGGGATGCTGAAGACGTTCGCGCTGCGCGGCCGGGACGAGACGCCGCTCATCGTCTACGGGCCCCGGGGCGTGCGCGAGTTGTTCAAGCAGTTGCGGCCGTTCGTCGGCCGGCTGCCCTATCCGCTGACCCTC
>VAXA01000045.1 GCA_005883365.1 Actinomycetota bacterium | reverse complement strand
GTCGACGAACGGCGAGAACGTCGCCGAGTTCGCGGGAGCGGAGCGCCTCGTGCAGCAGGCGCTCGACGAGTTCGGCCGGCTCGACATCCTCGTCAACAATGCCGGGATCCTCCGCGACCGAATGCTCGTGAACATGACCGAGGACGAGTGGGATGCCGTCCTCGCCGTCCACCTGAAAGGTCACTTCGGACCCACCCGCCACGCGGCGGCCCACTGGCGCGAGCGCTCAAAGGCGGGCGAGGAGGTTCGCGGCCGGGTCGTGAACACGTCCAGCCCGTCGGGCGTGTTCGGCAACGTCGGCCAGGCGAACTACGGCGCCGCCAAGGCGGGCACAAAGGCGGGCGAGGAGGTTCGCGGCCGGGTCGTGAACACGTCCAGCCCGTCGGGCGTGTTCGGCAACGTCGGCCAGGCGAACTACGGCGCCGCCAAGGCGGGCATCGCCGGCTTCACGATCATCGTGGCCCAGGAGCTGCAGCGCTACGGCGTCACCGTGAACTGCCTCGCGCCGAACGCGCGCACCCGCATGACGGAGGAGACGTTCCAGATGGGCGCGCCGGCAAAGGGTTTCGACCCGCTCGACCCGGCGAACGTCTCGGCTGTGGTCGTCGCGCTCTGCGCCGACGAGGCCCAGGCAATCACCGGCCAGGTATTCCACGTCTGGGGCGGCGCCGTGAACGTCCTCCGCGGCTGGAGCGCCGACGAGCTCCTCGACGCGCCCGCGGGGTGGGAGCCGGACGCGCTGCTGGACGAGCTGCTCGCGCGCTTCCCGGACGGCGCCGCGCCGCCCGGGATGATCGCCGGCATGCAGTCCGCGGGCGGGCGCTCGCTCCAGGCTTGACGGCCCTTCCTGACGACCTCGCCCGCGAGCTCACCGCGACCGTCACGAGCTACGCGGGCCTGACTCCCGCAGTCTCGCTCGCCTACGCGCAGGACGAAGACATCGTCACGGCAGGTTGGGAAGCAACCCCGGACACGCTCTTCCAGGCGGCGTCGATCAGCAAGGCCGTGACCGCTGTGCTCGCGCTGTGCCTGGCCGCCGACGGGAAGCTCTCGCTCGACGACGACATCGCGAACGCGATACACACGTGGTCGCTACCGCCTCTCGTGACGAGCAGCGGGGAGTGGCGGCCGCGAATCACGCTGCGGCAGCTCCTCTGTCACGGAGCAGGCTTGAGCGTGCGGGGGTTTCCGGGCTACAGACGCGACGAGCCGGTTCCGAGCCTCTTGGACATTCTCGACGGGCGTCCGCCCGCGAACACCGACCCCATCCGGAGCGTCGGGATTCCGGGGCTAGCCGCCGCCTATTCGGGAGGGGGATACGCGGTGATTCAGCAGCTGATCGAGGACGTGGCAGAGAGGCCTTTCGGAGACCTCGCCGCCGAGCGCATCCTCGCTCCACTTGGTATGGAGTCGGCGACGTTCGAGCAGCCCATCCCGCCCGAGCTCGAGCCCCGCGTCGCTCCCGGCTTCTCGGCCGGCAAACCCATCGAGGGTGGCTGGCACGTCTATCCCGAGCTCGCGGCTGCGGGCCTCTGGTGCACTCCGACGGACCTCGTGCGCTTCGCCAGAGGGATGCAGCGCGCGTTCAACGGCGAGCGCGGCGCCCTCATCCCACAGTGGCTGGTGGCTGAGATGGTGACGCCGCAAATGCCCCGCTGGGGTCTCGGTGTGAGTCTCTATGGCACCCCGGAGAATCCGTATTTCGGTCACACCGGCGGCAATGCTGGATATCGCTGCGAGTTCGTCGCATCCGCACACCGCGGGCCGGCCACAGCCGTGATGACGAACGCCGACGAAGGAGGTCTCGTCGTCCCCGCGCTTCTCAACCAACTGGCGCGCCGCCTGGGTTGGAGCGCACTCGCCCGGCATGGCCTTGCAGGCGAGACGAGCATCGACTTTCGCGGGACCTGCGAAACGGCTTCGGGCTCGGTGATTGCGCTCGAGGCAACAGCTACGGGAGCGATGCTCACAGTTGGTGACCAGGACCCTCTTCCATTCGACATCGTCGACGAGCACACACTCGCCACGGCGGACGGGCGGATCTCGGTGACTCTGAACAGCGATCAGGCAAGTCGCGCCGCGGGCTTCACGCTGAGGCAGTGCGACCAGGAGATCGTCGTGACCCGCCGCGAGTCCTAGCCCGCGCCGCGTCCGATGCTCTAGGCTCGCGGTCGGTGGCGAAGGGGCTCCTCGCGCTCGACCACGCTCGGCTGCGGTTCGGCGGGATCGTCGCGCTCGACGATGTCTCCCTCGAGGTGGCGGAAGGCTCGATCGTCGGGCTGATCGGCCCGAACGGCGCCGGCAAGACGACGGCCTTCAACGCCATCACGCGCCTCTACCGGCTCGACTCCGGCGATGTCCTCTTCGACGGCCACTCGCTCCGCCGCGTCCGCCCGAGCCGCGTGATCCGTCTCGGCATCGCCCGCACCTTCCAGAACCTCGAGCTGTTCCCGAGGCTCACCGTACTGGAGAACGTCCTCGTGGGCGCGCATGCTTCTTCCCGCCTGCAGCGCGAGGCCGAGCAGCGGCGCCAGGCGCTCGAGACGATGGCCGACGTGGGGATCGCCGAGCACGCGGGACGTCCGGCGTCCGGCCTCCCGTTCGGGACGCTGAAGCGGGTCGAGCTCGCCCGCGCTCTCGCCAGCCGGCCGCGCGTGCTGCTACTCGACGAACCGGCCGGTGGCCTCAACCACCAAGAGGTCGACGAGCTCGTCGGCCTCATCCGGCGGCTGCGCGACGAGCGCGAGCTGACCATCCTGCTCGTCGAGCACCACATGCGGCTCGTGATGCAGGTCTGCGAGCACGTGCACGTCCTCGACTTCGGACGGACGATCGCGGCCGGCGCGCCCGCCGACGTGCAGCGCAACCCCGCGGTGATCGAGGCCTACCTCGGAGGCGAGCTCGCGGCGTGAGCACGCTGCTGGAGCTGCAGGACGTCGAGGCGCGCTATGGCCCGGTGCACGCGCTGCACGGAGTCTCGCTCGCGGTCGAGGAGGGAGCGATCGTCGCGGTGCTCGGCCCCAACGGCGCGGGCAAGACGACGACGCTCCGCGCGATCTCCGGCACTGTGCGGCGCTCGGGGCGCATCCGGTTCGCCGGACGGCCGCTCCACCGGCTCGGCCCCGACGCCGTGGCCCGCCTCGGCGTCGCGCACGTGCCGGAAGGCCGCGGCACCTTCTCGGAGCTGACCGTCTGGGAGAACCTCCGCCTCGGCGGCTACACGCGCCGCGGCTCGATCCAGCCCGAGCTCGAGCGCGTCTTCTCCTACTTCCCGTGGCTCTCGGAGCGGCGAAGACAGGACGCCGGGACGCTGAGCGGCGGCGAGCAGCAGATGCTCGCGCTCGCGCGCGCCTTCGTGCACCGGCCGCGGCTCCTGCTGCTCGACGAGCCGTCGCTCGGGCTGGCGCCGGTGCTCGTCGCCGAGCTCTTCCGGATCGTCCGCGAGCTGAACGAGGACGAAGGCCTCACCGTCCTCGTCGTCGAGCAGAACGCGCACCTCGCGCTGCAGGCCGCCGGCGCCGGCTACGTGCTCGAGGCCGGCCGCGTCGCGCTCTCCGGCACGAGCACCGAGCTCAGGGCCGACGACTCCGTCCGGCGCAGCTACCTCGGTTACTGAGCGCGATGGCTGCGCTCGAAAGCTCCCCCCGCCCCAGCCTCCGGCGCCGCGGCGCCGCGCTGGGCGGCGTCGTGCCGCCGGTCAGCCTGCTCCTGGTCGCGGGCGCCGCAGGTCTGCTCGTCGGCTGCCTGCGCAGCGAGGTCTTCGCCCAGCTGACGGTGCAGGGGCTCGCGCTCGGCGCCGTCTACGGCAGCCTCGCGCTCGCACTCGTCCTCGTCTACCGCGCGACCCGGGTCGTCAACTTCGCCCAGGGAGAGCTCGCGATGGCGACGACGTACGTAGCCTGGCAGCTCATCCAGTGGGGCCTGTCGTACTGGGAGGCGTTCTTCGCGACGCTCGCGATCGCCTTCGTGCTCGGCACCGTGCTCGAGGTCGCGCTCGTGCGGCCGGTGCAGCAGCGATCGGTGATCGGCGCGGTCATCGTCACCGTCGGCCTGTTCATCCTCATCGACGGCGTCGTGAACTGGGTCTGGGGCGGCGAGTTCAAGTACATGCCCTCGCCCTTCGGGACGAAGATCTACCACGTCGGCGGCGTTTCCATCGCGCGCCTCTATCCCGGGATGCTCGCCGTCGTCCTCGTCTCGGTGGTGCTCGTCTGGGCGCTGTTCCGATTCACGAAGCTCGGCCTCGGCATGCGCGCTGCGGCGTTCCGGCCGGCGGAGTCGGCGCTCGTCGGCGTCCGGGTCGACTGGATGCTCGCGATCGGCTGGGGGCTCGCTGCGGTACTGGGCGCGGTCGCGGGCCTCATGGCCGAGCCTTCGCAGTTCTTCCTCGAGCCGACGCTGATGCAGCCGATCCTCGTCTACGCCTTCGCCGCCGCCGTTCTCGGCGGCCTCGACAGCCCGGCCGGAGCGGTCGTCGGCGGGCTTGTGATCGGCGTCTCGCTCAACCTCGTCGTCCAGTACGTGCCGGCGATCAGCTCCGAGCTGCAGGCGCCGTTCGCGTTCGCCGTGCTCGTAGGCGTGCTCCTCCTCAAACCGACCGGGCTGTTCGGTCGCCGGGAGGTGCGGCGGGTATGAGGCGCCTGCTGCCCGCGATCGCCTCGCTCCTAGCCGTGGCCGGGCTGCTCTCGGCGCTCCCCTTCGTCCTGAGTGCCTACAACGTCTCCCTGGCCGCGCGGGTTGGGATCTTCTTCGTCGCGATCCTCGGTCTCAACATCCTCACCGGCTACACGGGCCAGATCTCGATCGGCCACGGCGCGTTCATGGCCATCGGCGGCTACACGACGGCGGTCATGTCGCAGGACCACCACACGAACCTCGTCGTGACGATGCTCATGGCGTTCGCGATCTGCTTCGTCCTCGGCCTGATCCTCGGGCTGCCTGCGCTGCGGCTGTCGGGCGTCTACCTCGCCCTCGCGACGTTCGCGCTCGCCGTCTCGGTGCCCCAGCTGCCGCTCAAGTGGTCGAAGTTCCTCGGCGGCAGGGACGGGGTGCAGACGTCGCGGACGGTCAGCCACGTCTGGCTGTACGGCGCCGCCTGGGCAGCGTCCGCGATCCTGTTCGTGCTCGCGTGGCTGATCCTGCGCGGCCGCGTCGGCCGTGCGTTCCGGGCCGTCCGCGACAGCGAGATCGCGGCCGTCGCCTCGGGGATCGAGCTGCCCGTCTACAAGACGCTCGCCTTTGGGATCTCCGCCGCCTATGCCGGCGTGGCGGGCTCGCTCTTGGTGCTGGCCACGAACGGCTTCGCAGAGCCGAGCGAGTTCGGCATCGTCCTCTCGCTCCAGCTCCTCGTCGGCGCCGCGGTGGCGGGGCTCGGCTCGCTCTGGGGGATCCTCGCCGGCGCTGCGTTCGTCGGTCTCCTGCCGGCGGTCTCGAGCGGCGTGCCGGTGATCGGCTCCAGCCACGGCCGCGACGTCGTCTTCGGCGCCGCGGTAGTGCTCGTCATGCTCCTGCTCCCCGACGGCTTCGCCGGCCTGCTCAAGCGGCTACGTCGGCTTGCCCGTGCTTGAAGGGCGAGTCAATCTCCATCAAACTGCCCGGGAGTTCGTCTCTACGGACACAACCGAATTGCAGGAGGGGCGCATGGCTGTCAACCGTAGGAAGCTCGGAGCGCTGCTTTGCGCTCTTCTCGCCACAGCCGCCGTAGCGGGCACCGCGGCGGCCTCGCACACTGGCACGCCGGGCGTCACGAAGAAGCAGATTGTGATCGGCGGCACGTTCCCGCTCACAGGCCCGGCGGCGCTCTACGCAACGATCCCGGCCGCGGAAGCGGCCTACTACGCCTACGTCAACGCGCACGGTGGCGTCTTCCACCGCAAGATCGTGGACAAGGTCCTCGACGACCAGTACGACCCGTCGCAGACTGTTCCGCAGACCACGAAGCTCGTCGAGCAGAACCACGTTTTCGCCGTCGTCGGCAGTCTCGGCACGGCGCCGATCCTCGCCACGTGGAACTACCTCAACACGAGGAAGATCCCGCAGGTGCTCGTCGCCACCGGCGACGCGTACTGGGGCAACTGCGTCCACCACAAGTGCCAGGGCTCGACGAAGCCGTGGACGCTCGGCTGGCAGCCGGACTATCCGGGGGAGGCGAAGCTCTACTCCCATTACATCCTCGCGCACAAGGCGGGCGCGAAGATCGGCGTCATCTACCAGAACGACGCCTACGGCAAGAACTACCTCGCCGGCCTGAAGACCGGGCTCGGCTCGCACGCGAACGAGATCGTCGATGCCGAGTCCTACAACCTCGGCGATTCCGCCCAGGTCATCGCGGCCCACATCGTCGCGCTACGGGCACACGGCGCGGACACGTTCGTCATCTTCGCGACGCCGACGGCGAGCATCCAGTCGCTCGTGGCCAAGACGCTGATCGGCTGGAACCCGCTGACGTTCCTGAACAACGTGTCAGCGAACCGGATCTTCGAGCTCAAGGCCGCCCAGAGCGGAGCGAACCTGGACGGAGTCATCTCGACCGGTTACGTCGCGAGCCAGACACTGCAGCCGAACCTGCCGGGGATGAAGCTCGCGAAGAACATCATCCACACGTACGCGCCGTCCCTCGACCAGGACTTCGCGGCAGGCGACCTGAACCTCGTCTACGGGCTCGGCTCGGCGTGGACGTTCGTGTACGCGCTCAAGCACGCCGGCAAGAACCCTACGAGGGCGAGCCTCATGAAGGCGCTGCGCCACATGAACACGACGAAGAACCCGTTCCTCTATCCGGGGATCACGCTTCAGACGTCGGCGAAGCGCACGTTCCCGATGGAGCAGTTGACGACCAGTACGACCCGTCGCAGACTGTTCCGCAGACCACGAAGCTCGTCGAGCAGAACCACGTTTTCGCCGTCGTCGGCAGTCTCGGCACGGCGCCGATCCTCGCCACGTGGAACTACCTCAACACGAGGAAGATCCCGCAGGTGCTCGTCGCCACCGGCGACGCGTACTGGGGCAACTGCGTCCACCACAAGTGCCAGGGCTCGACGAAGCCGTGGACGCTCGGCTGGCAGCCGGACTATCCGGGGGAGGCGAAGCTCTACTCCCATTACATCCTCGCGCACAAGGCGGGCGCGAAGATCGGCGTCATCTACCAGAACGACGCCTACGGCAAGAACTACCTCGCCGGCCTGAAGACCGGGCTCGGCTCGCACGCGAACGAGATCGTCGATGCCGAGTCCTACAACCTCGGCGATTCCGCCCAGGTCATCGCGGCCCACATCGTCGCGCTACGGGCACACGGCGCGGACACGTTCGTCATCTTCGCGACGCCGACGGCGAGCATCCAGTCGCTCGTGGCCAAGACGCTGATCGGCTGGAACCCGCTGACGTTCCTGAA
Source organism: Actinomycetota bacterium (assembly GCA_005883365.1). Taxonomy (GTDB): domain Bacteria; phylum Actinomycetota; class Thermoleophilia; order Gaiellales; family Gaiellaceae; genus Palsa-739. The sequence goes on along the minus strand of VAXA01000045.1, from coordinate 8,051 downwards.
CAACGTGTCAGCGAACCGGATCTTCGAGCTCAAGGCCGCCCAGAGCGGAGCGAACCTGGACGGAGTCATCTCGACCGGTTACGTCGCGAGCCAGACACTGCAGCCGAACCTGCCGGGGATGAAGCTCGCGAAGAACATCATCCACACGTACGCGCCGTCCCTCGACCAGGACTTCGCGGCAGGCGACCTGAACCTCGTCTACGGGCTCGGCTCGGCGTGGACGTTTGTGTACGCGCTCAAGCACGCCGGCAAGAACCCTACGAGGGCGAGCCTCATGAAGGCGCTGCGCCACATGAACACGACGAAGAACCCGTTCCTCTATCCGGGGATCACGCTTCAGACGTCGGCGAAGCGCACGTTCCCGATGGAGCAGTTGATCATGACCAAGTGGAGCGGGGGCTCGTCCGGCGACTGGCACCCGTTCGGCAAGCTCATCAGCGGACTGCACTAAGCGGCCGTACCCGACTGAACGCCCGAGGGGGAGCTCCGGCTCCCCCTCATCTTTCAGGAGAGCTCGCCCGGGTCGGTGACGGGAGCGCGGCAGGCGAAACGCTCGCAGACGTAGACGGCCGGCCGGCCGTCGACGCGCGTCTTGCCCTCGAGCAGCGGGACGTCGTCCGCGGGCCCGAAGGCGACGACCGCGTTGGGATCGAAGCCGCGCAGGGCGGCGCGGGCGACCTCCGACTCCCGGCCGCCGAGAATCGCGAGCTCGCGCGGCGGTGAGAGGTGGAGGTCGAGCGCGCAGAGCGCCCAGCCGAAGGCTGTCGGCGCCCGCGCCAGGAGATCGCGGACGAGGCGCAGCGCTCCCACCGCCTCCCGCTCGAGGCCGTCGTCCCCCCAGATCCTGGCGAACCGCAGCAGGACGAAGGCGAGCATCGAGCTCCCCGACGGGGTCGGGTTGTCGTCGAAGGACTTCTGCCGTGCGACGAGCTTCTCGCCGTCGGCCGGCGTGAGGAAGAAGCCGCCCCGCTCCGGGTCGCCGAAGAGATCGGCAGCGGCCAGGGCGAGCCGGCGCGCCTCTCGCAGCCAGCGGAGGTCGCCGGTGGCGAGGTGCAGCTCGTAGAGCCCGTGCGCGACGTTCGCGTGGTCGTCGAGGTACGCGGGAAACCGGGCGCGCCCGTCGCGCATCGTCCGCCAGAGCGGCTCCACCGCAAGCAGCTCTCCGAGCTCGACGGCCGCCCCGAGCATGTCGTCGCGGTCGAGGCGGCGGGCCCCCTCGGCGAGTGCGGCGAGGGCGAGCCCATTCCATGACGCGATCACCTTGTCGTCGAGCGCCGGCTGGAGACGTTCCTCTCGGACTGCCAGCAGCCGCGGACGCAGCTCCTCGTCGAGCTCACCGCGCAGGATCGAGCGACCGTGCTCGAAGGGCTGGAGGAGCTCCGCGGGTGCACCCTCCTCCGCAGTCCAGGTGTACGTCAGCCCCTCGACGCCGTCGGTGTCTGCGTCCTGCGACGAGGCGAATCCTCCGCTCGGAAGGCGCAGCTCGCGCAGCATGTACTCCAGCGTCCGTTCCTCAACGGCGCGATACCGCTCCTCGCCCGTGAGCAGCCACGCGTGGAGGTACGGCGGGGCGAGGAGCGCGTTGTCGTAGAGCATCTTCTCGAAGTGCGGGACGAGCCACTGCGCGTCGACGGAGTAGCGGTGGAAGCCGCCGCCGACGAGGTCGTACATCCCCCCGGCCGCCATCCCGTCGAGCGTGAGGCGGACAGGCTCGAGCGAGCCCCGCCGCAGGAGGAACTCGAGCGCCGACGCGGGCGGGAACTTCGGCGCATGCCCGAAGCCGCCCCAGCGCGGATCGAGCTGTTGCAGGAGGACGGCCTCCGCCTCCGCGAGCAGCGCCTCGGTGAGGGGCTCCCGCGACTGCTCCGTCTCGGCCGATCGCCGCAAGGCGCCGACGAGCGCTTCCGCCTGCGCGGTGACGTCCTGCGGCCGCTCCCGGTAGGCGTCGGCCACGGCACGCAATAGCTGCCGGAACGAGGGCAGCCCGTGCCGCGGCTCGGGCGGGAAGTACGTGCCGCCGAAGAAGGGCTCGCCGTCGGGCGTGAGGAAGATGGTGAGCGGCCAGCCGCCCTGGCCCGTGAGCGCCACGACGGCGTCCATGTACACGGCGTCGACGTCCGGCCGCTCCTCGCGATCGACCTTCACGTTGACGAAGAGCTCGTTCATGAGCTCCGCGGTTGTCGTGTCGTCGAACGACTCCCGCTCCATCACGTGGCACCAGTGACAGGCGGAGTAGCCGATCGAGACGAGCAGCGGCTTCCCCTCGGCACGCGCGCGGCCGAGTGCCTCCTCCCCCCAGGGGTGCCAGTCGACGGGGTTGTCGGCGTGCTGGAGGAGGTACGGGCTCGTCTCCTGCGCCAGTCGGTTCACCGGGGTAGCGTAGGCGCGATGTCCCAGCTCCCCGGCGGAACCGTCACGTTCGTCTTCACCGACATCGAGGGCTCGACGCTCCTCCTCCAGGAGCTCGGCGACGAGGGCTACGGCCGCGTCTCGGGCGATCACCGACGCCTCGTGCGCGAGGCCTTCCGCGTACGCGACGGGACGGAGATCGACACGCAGGGCGACGCATTCTTCTTCTCGTTCCCGCGGGCGCGCGATGCCGTGGCGGCCGCGGTCGACGCGCAGCGCGCCCTCCGCGACCACGAGTGGCCGGAAGGGCGCGAGGTGCTCGTGCGGATGGGGCTGCACACCGGCGAACCGCACATGGGCGAGGAGGGCTACCTCGGCCTCGACGTCGTCCGCGCGGCGCGCATCTCAGCGGCCGGACACGGCGGGCAGATCCTCATCTCGGAGACGACGCGCGCGCTGCTCGGCAACCAGCTCCCGGACGGGGTCGCCGTCCACGACCTCGGGCAGCAGCACCTGAAGGACGTCCAGCACGAGCACATCTACGAGCTCACGATCGACGGACGTGCCGCGTCCCAGCGTCAGCTGAAGACGGAGTCGCCGAAGTCAAGGCAGGAGGACCTGACGGCGCGGTTCACGGAACGCATCAACGCCTATGTCGAGCGTCAGCTCGAGTCGGCGTTCGATTCGGCGCTCGACGAGGAACGCGACGAGCGCGAGTAGCCAACCAGCGTCGCGTGCCGGCGGAAGCCGAGCGACTCGTAGAGCCCGCAGGCCGGGTCGGTGACGCAGTAGACGATCGCCTGCCGGCCTCCCTCCTCGTGCAGGCGGCGCAACGCGAACGTGCAGACGGCCGCCCCGAGCCCGCGGCGGCGGAACTCCTCCCGCACTCCGACCGGCTCGAGCTCGCCGACCCGGTTCTCGTCGTCGGGCCAGATCAGGCAGTACGCGGCGAAGCGGCCGTCGGCTGCCTCGACGACGCAGTCGAGGGATCGGCGGTACGGCCAGGAGGCCTGGACGCTCGCGAAGCTCGTCTCGGTGACGCGCGACGGCGCCCAGACGTCGCGGTGGATGGCGACGCGTTCCGCGAGATCGCCCGGCCCGACCGTCCGGCAGCGGAAGCCGTCGGGCAGCGGCGGCAACTCGGGAGCGTCCGGCAGGTCGCGCGCGAGGAAGTGCATGAGCGGGCCCTGGCGGTTCACGTTCGTCTCGCTGGGCTGGGCGAAGCCGTGGCGCCCGAGCGCAGCGCGCACCTCGTTGTCGTCCTCGAAGGCGACGGCGGTGCGCGCGTCGGGGTCGGCGAGGATCTCGTCGAGCAGGTCGAGCCGGTCCCGTCGTACGTCGAACTCGAGCAGCGCACGGTCGCCCTTCAGCCACGACCAGGCGACGGTGCGGCCGCCGTCCTGCCAGATCCGGATCTTCCACTCGTCCTCCCGCCCTTCGTGCTGGCGGAGCCCCCACGTGACGTCGCCGACGTGCCACGGCGCGCGGACGCCGAGCTCCCGCCGCTGCTCGAGGGCGAGCTCGTGCATCGCTGCGATGATCTCCGGCGTGAGTCGCACGTACGAGGAGCTCGAGGTCGGGGCGGTCTACCGAAGCCGCCACGGGCGCACCGTACTGGAGGCCGACAACGTCTGGTTCACGCTGCTCACGCTGAACACGAACCCGATCCACTTCGATGCCGAGTACGCCGCGACGACCGAGTGGGGACGCCCGCTCGTCGACTCGACGTTCACGCTCGCGCTCGTCACGGGTCTGTCGGTCGAGGACGTGTCCGAGCGCGGCATCAACCTCGGCTGGGACGAAGTGCGGCTGCTCGCTCCCGTGTTTGCCGGAGACACGCTCCGCGCCGAGACCGAGGTGCTCTCGAAGCGGGAGTCTCAGTCGCGGCCAGGCTCTGGGATCGTACGCGTGCGCTCACGCGGCCTGAACCAGCGCGACGAAGTTGTAATCGCCTTCGAGCGCGCGATCATGCTCCCGCTGTGATCGAGACGGAACGGCTCCTGCTGCGGAAGCCGGTGCCGGAGGACGCGGAGCCTGCGCTCGCGCTCATCACCGACCCAATCGCGATGGAGTTCATCGGCGGCGTCCATCCCGACGCCGGCACCGAACCGGGCTTCGTCGTCCGCCGCTGGCTCGAACGCTGGGACGACAACGGTTGCGGCCCGTTCTCCATCCTCAGGCGCGAGGACGGGCGCTGGCTCGGCCGCACGGGTCTGCTCGTGTGGGACGTTCGCACCTGGACGCACACGACGTTCGAGAGTGCCGGCGAGCACGCACAGCCCGAGCTCGGCTGGGCGCTCGCACGCGAGCACTGGGGGCAGGGCTATGCGGCCGAGGCCGTGCTCGCGGTGCGCGAGTGGGCCTATGCCGAGCGAGGTATCGAGCGGCTCGTGTCGCTGATCGCGCCCGCCAACGTCCGCTCGCAGCGCCTCGCGGAGCGGCTCGGGGCGACTCCCGGCGAGACGGTCGAGCTGTTCGACGGCGGCCCGCACGTCGCCTGGGAGCACCCGCGGTGACGACGATCGAGACCGAGCGCCTCCTGCTCCGGAAGCCCCGCCTCGAGGACGCGGCCGATCTCGCCGTCGCCTATGCCGATCCCGAGACGGTTCGCTACATCGGCGACGGCAGCACCGCCACGCGCGAGCAGGTCGAGCAGGGCATCGCGTTCTGGCTCGAGCGGTGGGAGGCGAACGGGGTCGGCCTGTTCTCCATGGAGCGGCACGAGGACGGACGGGTCATCGGGCGCTCGGGTTTCCTCGTCTGGGACGGAGGGGCGTGGGAGGTCGCCAACTTCGCGGACGCCGGCGAGCGCGCCGAGGTCGAGCTGGGCTGGCTGGTCGCGCGCGAGCACTGGGGACAGGGCTACGCGACGGAGGCGGCGCTCGCGATGCGCGACTGGGGAATCGCGGAGCGCGGCTTTACCCGGCTCATCTCCATCATCGGCCACAGCAACGCGCGTTCGGTGCGCGTCGCGGAGAAGATCGGCGAACGGTACGAGCGGGACATCGTCCCCTGGGGTAAGCCGGCGATGCTCTACGCGCTGCAGGCGTGAGCGAGCTTCTCCCGCTCGCCGGCGCGCGTGTCGTCGACGTCAGCTCCTCCCTCGCGGGGCCGACCGCGACGCAGCTCCTCGCGGCGCTCGGGGCCGACGTCGTCAAGGTGGAGCCGCTCGCCGGCGACCACGCACGCGCCTGGGGGCCACCGTTTCTGGAGGGCGAGGGCGCGATGTTCCTCGCCGCGAACGCCGGCAAGCGCTCGCTCGCCGTCGAGCTCGGGGACGAGCGCGGCCGCGAGATCGTCCTGCGCCTCGTCGACCGCGCCGACGTGTTCCTCCAGAGCCTCCGGCCCGGAGCCGCAGAGCGGCACGGTCTCGGCGCCGCCGAGCTCCGGGCGCGCAACCCGCGCCTCGTCCACTGCTCGATCGGCGCGTTCGGCGCGCAAGGTCCGCTGAGCGACCGGCCCGGCTACGACCCGCTGCTGCAGGCCGCGTCGGGGATCATGAGCGTCACCGGCGAGGGCGAACGGCCGCCGGTGCGCGTCGGAGTCTCGCTCGTCGACCTCGGCACCGGCGTCTGGGCGGCGCTCGGCGTGCTCGCCGCGCTGTACGAGCGCGAACGCACCGACGCCGGCCGCACGCTCGAGATCTCCCTCTACGAGACTTCGCTTTCCCTGCTCTCATACCAGCTCGTCGGCTACCTCGGCACCGGCGTCGTCCCCGGGCGTGAGGGGAGCGGATTCCCGCAGATCGTGCCGTACCAGGTCTTTCCGACGCAGGACGGCGAGCTGATGATCCTGGCCGGGAACGACAAGCTGTTCGCAGCGCTCTGCGACGTTCTCGGCGTGGGTGAGATGGCCGGCGATCCGCGCTTCCTCACGAACCCGGGCCGCGTGGCGAACCGCGCCGAGCTGGTCGTGCTGCTCGAGGCGCGGACTCAGGAGCGGGAGTCGGCGGAGCTGCTCGAGGCGCTCGTGGCGGCCGGTGTGCCTGCGTCGCCGGTCCACGACGTCGGCGAGGCGGCCCGGCATTCGCAGACGGACGCGCTCGGGATTCTGCAGTCGCTGCCGGGCGGCGTGGTCGCCGACCTCGTCACGGTCGCGGCCCCGCTCTCGGCCGACGGCGAGCGGATGCGCCACCGGGCACCGCCACCCGCGCTCGGCGAGCACACCGCGGAGATCCTCCGCGAGCTCGATTACGCCGAGGACGAGATCGCAGGGCTCGCCGGAGCCGGCGTCGTCCGCCTCGGCTGACGGAACCACAGCCACCACACGGCCGCTGCGCCGGCGACGACCACCGCCCAGCCCCAGTTGGCCGCCGGCACGAGGACGCTCGGCATCTCGTCGTTCGTCCAGCCGCGCTTGACCACTTGCTCGAGCCAGTCGTCGTTGACCAGGTTCCCGACGCCGTAGGCGAGCATGAGCGCGAGGTAGGCGTCAAGCAGCCGGGGCCGCGGCAGGCGCGAGAAGGCGAGTGCGGTCAGCGCGAGCATCGTCGCCTCCCACCCGTGGTGCTGGCCGTGATGGACGGCATGATGCAGCACGGCATTTCCCGGCTGGCTCGCGAGCCTGCCCGTCTCGAAGAACCAGCCGAGAAACGGCACGCCGTCGAGGAAGAAGCCGAGCTCCGCCGCGACGAGCGGCGCCGCGAAGAAGACGAGCACCGCCGCGAGGGCGATCCGCACCCGGTCGCCGCGCACGCTCCTCGGCGCGGACGAGACGCCGACCGCGAGCACGAGCGCGACGGCGAGGGTGAGGCCCAGCGCCGGCACCGCGTTCAGCGGCTTGGCGTCGAGATTCGACTGGTCGACCGCGAAATAGACGACGGCACAGAGCGCGATCGCAACGACTCCACCGGTCCGCAGCGGGCCGTGCAGTCGCGGCCAGGCGAGCCCGACGAGTGCGATCCCGATCAGCGCGAACGGGAAGTTGAGCGCGACGAGCTCCCGCCCGAATCCTGCCGCGATCCCGCTGTGGTGGACGTTGTACAGCTCTGCCGCAGGGAAATGCGAATACGTCGCGATGACCGCGACGCCGTCGAGCACCAGGAGGACGAGCACCGCGCTCACCTCCCACGGGACTCGCCTCACGGTGGCCAGGCCCCCGCCCGATGGACGTAGCCCTCGAGCGTGCGGCCGAGTACGCCCTCGAGCCACTCTGAGACGCCGACGAGGCGGTCGAGGTCGATGCCCGTCTCGACGCCCTCCCCCTCGAGCAGATAGACGAGATCCTCGGCGTCGAGGACGCGCGCGCCCGCCTCGAGCGCGGCGAGGCAGTTCGCGTAGCCGGTGTTGCGCGTGTTGTGCCCGTGGAAGCCGGCCGCCCGCGCCCGCTCCACGAGCGAGCGCACCGCCGACGGCGTCGCCACGCCGATCGTGTCGGCGAGGACGACCTCCGCTCGGTCCGCAACCCGCGCAGCAAGCTCGGCGACGACGCCGGGGTCGACGCGCCCTTCGAACGGGCACCCGAACGAACAGGAGATCGTGACCGTCCCCGGCGTCTCGCCCGCCGCGGAGAGGATCGCCTCGGCCCGCTCGACAGCCTCGGCGAGCGTCGCGTTCCCGTTCCGGAGGTTGAATGTCTCGGTCGCTGCGAAGGTCACGTTGACGCGGTCGAGGCCGGCGGCGGCGAATCGCTCCCAGCCACGCTCGTTGAGGACGAGGCCCGACAGCTCCGCGCCCTCGCGCCGGCTCACTCGCGCGACGACC
>VAXA01000044.1 GCA_005883365.1 Actinomycetota bacterium | reverse complement strand
TGGCGCCGCGGTGGCCGAACGGGAGCTTGTACGTCTCGTGGCCCGTGGCGCGCGCGATCAGCTGGTGGCCGAGGCAGATGCCGAGCACGTGCGTCCGGCCCAGGAGCTCCCGCACCGTGTCGGTCTGCGCGGCGAGGGGCTCGGGGTCGCCCGGCCCCGGCGAGAGGAGGACGCCGTCGTAGGCCGCGAGCTCGTCGGCATCCGTGTCGTGCGGATGGACGGTCACCGCTGCGCCGGCCTTCACGAGCCGGCGGAGGACGGAGCGCTTGACGCCGTAGTCCACGACCGCGATTCGCACGCGGCCGTTATCCGCGTACACGTACGGCTCGTCGGTCGAGACGTCCTCGACGAGCGCGCGACCGAGCATCGGCGGCTGCTGCGCGGCGAGCTCGATCGCCTCCTCGACCGGCAGATCCGAAGCCACGGCGATGCCCGGCGCGGCGCCGGCGTCGCGGAGATGGAGGACGAGGCTGCGCGTGTCGATCCCGGTGAGAGCGACGACCCCGCGCTCACGAAGCCAATCCGTCCACTCCGGTCCGCGCGCCTCGCGCATGAGCACCGCGCGCGCGTGCGTGCGGGCCGATTCGCTCCGCTCCTCGGCCACGCCGTAGTTGCCGATCATCGGCGCGGTGAAGCAGACGAGCTGGTCCTCGAAGCTCGGGTCGGTGACCGCCTCCTGATAGCCCGACATGCCGGTCGTGAAGACTGCTTCGCCGAGCGCGCTGTCCTCGGCGCCGACCGATTCGCCGTGCCAGACGGTGCCGTCTGCGAGCGCCAGGTAACTCATTCGTGCACCACAGCTCCGCCGGCCACGGTCATCCGCACCGCGCCGCTCACCGTCGAGCCGAGCAGCCACGAATTCCCAGACCGCGAGCGGAAGGGTCGCTCGCCCACCGTCCATTCGTTCTCGAGGTCGAGGAGGACGAGGTTCGTCCGCGCGCCCGCGGCAACGCGAGGGCGGTCGAGACCGAAGATCCGTGCCGGCCCGGCCGACATCCGCTCGAGCAGGGTCTCCAGCGGCAGCAGGCCCGGCTTGACGAGGTGCGTGTAGAGCGCGGCGAACGCCGTCTCGAGGCCGGTGACCCCGAACGGCGCCGCCTCGAACGGCACCTCCTTCTCGTGCGCGGCGTGCGGCGCGTGGTCCGTGGCGACCGCCTAGATGGTCCCGTCCCGCAGCGCCTCGAGCAGTGCCAGCCGATCCTGCTCGGCCCGCAGGGGCGGGTTCATCTTCACGTTCGGGTCGAGCGAGCGGACCGCGTCGTCGGTGAGGACGAGGTGGTGCGGTGTCGCTTCGCCGCTCGCGGTGACGCCGGCCACCCGCGCCCGGCGGAGCGCGTCGACCGACTCGGCGGCCGAGAGATGGAGGACGTGGACACGGCCCCGCTCGTAGCCGGCCAGTGAGAGGTCGCGCTCGACCGCGACCGACTCGGCGACCGAGGGATAGCCGCCAAAGCCGAGCTCGGCCGCAACGCGCCCCTCGTGCACGTGACCGCCGTGCGACAGCGTCGGCTCCTCGCAGTGGAGCGCGAGCGGCCGGTCGGTGGTCGAGGCGTACTGGAGCGCCCGGCGCATCAGCCCGGCGGAGGCGACGGGCACGCCGTCGTCCGAGAAGGCGACCGCGCCGCTGTCGGCGAGCTCGCCCATCTCGGTCAGCTCCTCCCCGCGCTGCCCGCGCGTGATCGCGGCGAGGAAGCCCACCGGCACCTCGGCCTCGCGACGCGCCGTCTCGACGAGCGCAGCGAGCGTCACCGCCGAGTCGACGACCGGATCGGTGTTCGGCATCGCGAGGATCGCGCAGTAACCGCCCGCTGCCGCGGCCGCCGTGCCGCTCGCGATGGTCTCCTCATCCTCGCGGCCGGGCGTGCGCAGGTGCACGTGCGGGTCGACGAAGGCGGGCGCGAGGATGAGCCCGTCCGCCTCGACGACGCGGTGCTCGTTCGCATCGATCCGTTCCGCGACCTCGGCGATCGTCCCCGCGTCGATCCGCACCTCGAGCCGCGCATCGATCCCTTCCACCGGGTCGAGCACGCGGGCACCGCGGATGACCAGGTCGGCGGCCGGCAGTTCCTTCTGCCAGAGCATCACGCCACCTCCGCCGCCGCGAGGGCTTGCACCCCGACGGGACCGCCGGTGAGGAGGTCGTAAAGCACAGCCATCCGCACGACAAGCCCGGAACGGACCTCGGCGGTGATCAGCGAGTCGGACGAGTCGGCGACCCGCGGGTCGATCTCGACCCCGCGGTTCATCGGCCCCGGGTGCATGACCTTCTGCCCCGGCCGCAGCCGCTCGGGCGTGATCCCCCAGCGTGCCGTGTACTCGCGCAGGCTCGGGACGAAGTTCGCGCCCGGCTCCATGCGCTCGTTCTGCATCCGGAGGACGTAGACGACGTCGGCGTCGCGGATCGCCTCGATGTCCACCGTCGTCTCCGCCGGCAGCTCGCGCGGCAGCAGCGCCGGCGGGCCGACGAGCGTCGCCCGGATCCCGACGAGTGCGAACGCCTGCACGAGGGAGCGCGCCACGCGGGAATGGAGGACGTCGCCGACGATCGCGACGTGGAGGCCGTCGAGCCGCTCGAATTCCTCCCGCAGCGTGTAAAGGTCGAGGAGGGCCTGCGTCGGGTGCTGGTGCTTGCCGTCCCCGGCGTTGACGACGTGCGCGTCGGTGACACGCGCGACGAGCTGCGGCGCCCCGATCTGCGGGTGCCGGATCACGATCACGTCGGGGTCGTAGGCCCCGAGGGTGAGCGCCGTGTCCTTGAGCGACTCGCCCTTGTCCACCGAGGACCCGACCGACTTGACGGTGAGCGTGTCCGCCGAGAGCCGCTTGGCGGCAAGCTCGAACGAGGAGGAGGTTCGTGTCGACGACTCGTAGAAGAGGTTGACGACGAGGTGCCCCTTGAGCGTCGGCAGCTTCTTCACGTGCCGCTCGAGCGCGGCGGCGAACGTGCGCGCCGTGCCGAGCAGCCGGTCGATGTCGTCGCGCGTCAGATCGCCGACCGAGAGGAGATGCCGTTTCGGCGGCGTCGCCGGCGGACGGAGGTCGTCCTTGACGAGGCGGATCATCTGCCCTCCTCCTCGGGACTCGAGATGAGCAGGACGGCGTCGAGCTCGTCCACCTCGACGAGCTGCACCTGGATCCGTTCACCGCGCGCCGTCGGCAGGTTCTTGCCGACATAGTCCGGCCGGATCGGCAGCTCGCGATGGCCTCGGTCGACGACCACGGCGAGCTGAACGCGCGCCGGCCGGCCGTAGTCGAAGAGCGCCTCGATCGCCGCGCGGATCGTGCGCCCGGTGTAGAGGACGTCGTCGACGAGGACGACGGTCCGCCCGTCGAGCGGGAAGTCGAGCTGGGTCGCGTGCACTCGACGGTGCCGACCGCGGGTGCGACGCCGGCGCGCTCCTCGATCAGGCGCGCGAGCCGTTGCGCGAGCGGGACGCCGCGGGTCTGGATCCCGACCAGGGCGACCTCGTCGAGCTCCGGGTTGCCCTCGATGATCTCGTGGGCGATTCTCGAAAGCGTCCTCCCCAGCCCGTCGGCATCGAGAAGGATCTTGCCCTGAACGGGCGCGTGCGTACTCATTCGACTCCTTTCCGGCCTCGCTGGACCGGGTTAAAGGGGTTCGTGCAGACGCGACTGTAGCTGCCCCGCCGGATGCCCGCCGGGGCGGGAGTGGAACCGTACCCGGCGACCCGCGTCGCCGGGCACGGCTGTCTTGGCTCAGGCGGGGACTTCCGCCATCACGCCGGTCGTCTCCCCTGAGGTCACCCGCGGCGGGCTCGGGACGAGGTTCGCCAGGTTCTCCTGAACCCAGGTTGCGGCGGCCGCAGTCGAATCGGCGGCAGCCTCCTCCGACTCGAAGACGGTGATCGTCGCAAGGATGCCGTCACCGCCGTTCACGACCCAGTACCCCTGGAACCCCGGCTGGTCGCGGAGCTGCGGCGCAAACTCCTCTACGGCCCGCCTCGCCACCTCCGCGGTGTCCTGAACGTCCTGGTACCTCCGGATGACCGTGTACATCGTTCCTCCTCGGTGGGAAGGGGCGGCTACGGACGACGAGGACAATACGACAGATGCGGACGCTGGGCGGGGTGACGGAGGCGAAGGTGCTCGAGAGCTTCTGGGCGGCCGAGGTTGCGGCCACCTCGCGCTGGACCCCGGCCGATGTCCACGAGCGAAGACGCCAGTGGCGCCGGCGCGAAGGATTGTTCAACGGCTTCCCGGACGACGTCGCTTGGGAGCGCGTCGCTCTCACGCCTGCCGAGGTGCTGGCCATCCTCTACATCAACTGGGACTGGTGGTTGACCGTCTCGCACGGCACTCGCCTCGCGACTGTCGCCGCCGAGGTTCAGGGTGGCGACGATGGGGATCGCGCGATCGCCGCGGCCGCCGCGACGAATCCCGAGCTGATCGTGGTCACGGACCCCGCGCGGGCGAAGCTCGTGCTGCTCGAGGGGCACGTGCGGTTGACCGCGTATGCCGCCTTCCCGGAGTACCTGCCGGACGAGCTCGACGTCTACCTCGGCGTCTCGCCGCGCATCGGCGAGTGGAGCGAGTGGTGAAGGCCGGCGACGCTATACCGTCTCACCCGTGAACGAGGAGCTTCTCGACCGGTACGCCGAGCTCATCGTCGGGTACGGCGCCAACGTCCAGCCCGACCAGGTCGTGGCCGTCGAAGGGCCGCTCGAGGCTGCGCCGCTCATCCGCAGGATCGCCCGCGGCGCCTACGAGTGCGGCGCGCGCTACGTGGACGTCGTCTACTTCGACCCGCACGTGAAGCGGATCCGGATCGAGTCGGCGCCGGACGATTCGCTCGAGTGGGTGCCGCCGTGGCTCGGGCGCCGCATGTTGGAGCTCGGCGACCTCGAGGCCGCCCGAATCGTGCTCACGCCGTTCGTCCCGCCCGGCCTGCTCGACGGACTCGATCCGGGGCGTGCGGGCCGCGACCGGCTTCCGACGGTGCGGGAGCTGTTCAAGGTGGTCGACGACCGCTCCGTCGCCTGGACCGTCTCGCCGTTCCCGACCGAGGCGTGGGCGCAGGTCGTCTTCCCGGAACTCGAGCCGGACGCGGCAGTCGAGGCGCTCTGGCACGACGTCGCCCACGTCTGCCGGCTCGACGAGCCCGACCCTGTCGAGGCCTGGCGGAGCCGGATCGACGAGATCTGGCAGGTGGCGTCGCGGCTCGACGAGCTGGGCCTCGACGCCCTGCGGTTCGCCGGGCCTGGCACCGACCTCACCGTCGGCCTCCTCCCCAGCTCGCGCTTCGCGAAGGACGGCGGCGGCGCGACGACGCGCACCGGCATCCACCACGTGCCGAACCTGCCGACCGAGGAGCTCTTCACGACGCCCGACCCCGAGCGGACGGAAGGAATCGTCGCCTCGACGAAGCCACTCGACGTGGGCGGCGCGATCGTGACCGGGCTCCGCATCCGCTTCGACGGAGGGCGGGCGGTGGGGATCGAGGCCGACGCGAACGCCGACGCGCTGCGGCAGCGCTGCGCCACGGACGAAGGCGCCGCGCGGCTGGGCGAGGTGGCGCTTGTCGACGGCAAGAGCCGCATCGGCCGGCTCGGCCGGACCTTCTTCAACACGCTGCTCGACGAGAACGCGGCGAGCCACGTCGCGCTCGGCGACGCGTATGCGAGTCCGATCGCCGATCCCGCGGACCTGCCGCGGATCAACGAGAGCGAGATCCACGTCGACTTCATGATCGGCTCCGACGAAGTCACCGTGACCGGCGTGACCCGCGGCGGCGACGAGCTGCCGCTGCTCGTGGGCGGGGCGTGGCAGATCTGACCGCCGCGTAGAGCCGGGCCCACTGGCGCGCGTCGAGGTCGCGGGCTGTGGCGCGCGGGTCGAAGCCGAGCTCGTGGGCGGCCCGGCGAACGAGCCCGCGCGGGAGGACCCGCTCGAGGGGCGCCTGCGCCGCGAACGCCCGCTGCAATAGCGCTTCGTATGCGACGGCCTGCGCGGGCGGCAGCAGAGGCTCCGAGCGCCGAGTCGCACGGAGCACCGCAGCGTCGACGCTCGGCGGCGGAGCGAAGCAGGCGCGCGGCACGCGCCGGACGAGGCGCAGCTCGTACCACGCTCCCCACGTGCAAGCGAGGAGCGTCGACGGCCAGACTACGGTCCGCTTCTCGGCGAGCCCCCACTCCACGATCGCGTCGAGCTGCCTCAGCTGCACGGCCGGATCGCCGAGAAGCCGGCGCAGGATCGCGGTCCCGGCGGCGAACGGGAGATTCGCGACGACGGTGAACGGCTCCTCGGGGAAGGGCAGCCGCGTTGCATCCCCCTCGACCACCTCGACGCGCGGATCTGCGCCGAAGCGCGTCTCGAGCTGCCGCAGCGCTGCGGCGTCGAGCTCGACCGCGCGCACGCAGGCACCCGCATCCGCGAGCGCGCGCGTCAGGACGCCGCCGCCGGCGCCGAGGTCGAGTACGAGCGTGCCGGGCAGGACGCCGGCGTCGCGGACGAGCTCGTCTGCGAAAGCGCGACTACGAAGGGAGTGGCGACCACGCGGCCGCGCCTGCGATGAGGCGCGCCCTGCCACGGACGAAGACTGTCGTCATTAGCCGGGAGTCTACGACTCCCGGCTAGGTCAGAGGAACTCCGCGCGGTCGAGAGCGCAGCCTGCGCGCCGCGACGGAAGCGCGACTCGAACCCTGCGTCAGCCCCTTATGTGCCTTCAGCACGAGGGCCGGGAGACCACGCTCTCCCGGCCCGAGTTCCTTGATCCAGCGAGCGGGTGCGCAGCACCCGCGAGGTCCCCCTACGGCTCCGAAATCAGGTCGTCTGGCTCGGTCAGGGCCTCGATCGCGTCCTGCGCCGTCTCGAGCTCGGCCTCGGGCACGAGCACGCTCACCGCGTCGTCCTCCGGCGCCTGCTCGATGGACGAGTCGATCCCCGCGTTGCGGAGGATCTCCTGCATCTCCTCAGCCTCGGCGACGTCGCCGGCGACCGCGACCTGGACCATCCCGCTCATTGCGGCTCGATCATAGGGACTTCCGCCGGCTCGCGGCCTTCATCGGTGCGCGGTGGCCGCGCACCGTTCTTGACGAGCCGCGGCGCGCCGCGCTCGGGGAAGGGCACCTCGATCAGGTCGAAGTCGCGAGGCACGACGGTGTCGGGAAAGACGTCGCGGGCCTCGTCCGCCAGCTCCGGCCCGAAGTAGCGCGGCGAGACGTGAGTGAGCGCGAGCAGGCGCACCTGCGCGAGGCGCGCGACCTCGGCGGCTTCGGCGGCCGTCGAGTGCATCGTCTCGCGCGCGCGCTCCGCCTCCTCGGCGAGGAAGCTCGCCTCGTGCACGAGCAGGTCTGCGCCGTGGGCGGCCTGGACGACGACGGGCGAGGGCGTCGTGTCGCCGGTGAGCACGAGCTTCCGTCCCGGCCTCGGCTCGCCCAGCACCTCTGCGGGCGTGACGGTGCGGCCGGATGCGACCGTCACCTCCTCCCCGGCCTGCAGCCGCCCGCGAGCCGGACCGTCCGGGACGCCGAGCTCGTCGGCGACCGCGACGTCGAAACGGCCGGGACGTCCCTGCTCGGCGATGGCGTAGCCGAGCGCGTCGGAGCCGTGCGCGACCGGGAATCCCTCGATCGTGTAGTCGCCGCGCTCGAGCCTCTCCCCTGCCTCGAGCTCGACGAGGGTCAGCGGATACGGCAACCGGCCGACGAACGGCCGCAACTGCTTGAACAACTCGCGCACGCCCCGGGGTCCGTAGACGGTGAGCGGCGTCTCGTCCCGGCCGCGCAGCGCGAACGTCTTCAGCATCCCGGGCAGGCCGAGGAAGTGGTCGGCGTGGAAATGCGTAAGGAAGATCTCCTGCAGGTCC
>VAXA01000238.1 GCA_005883365.1 Actinomycetota bacterium | reverse complement strand
CGAGAGCGACCCGAGCGCGAGCAGCGCAAGCGCAGCGCCGTAGTTCGCCTGCGGCGCGTGGATGCCGATGAACGCGGCGACCGCGAAGAAGAGGATCGTTGCCCGGATCAGGCCATAGAGCACCGCGAACGCGCCCTGCCCGAACAGGTGCACGAGCCGCGACAGCGGCGCCATGAACGTGTACTCGATCGTCCCCTCCCAGCGCTCCCACGCGACCGTCTCGGTCATGAACTCGAAGATGATCCCGAGGAAGGCCCAGATCGTCGCGCCGACGAGCAGAGTCGTCGCCAGCCTGTTCTCGCGGGCGGGGGCCAGGTGCTCCGCACGCGCGATGAAGACGATCGTGAGCGTGTTCGCGATCGTCCAGACCATGAACGCGAGATCCCAGAGGAAGTAGCGCTTCGTGAGATAGACGTTCCGCTCGACGATCCCGAACAGGCCGACGAGTTGGTTGCGCATCTCTACGGCGTATCTCCCCGCTCCGACCCCGGCAGAGCCGGGGCCTACGCTCCTGGGCGGCTCCGTCGAGCCTACGCCGCTGCTCATGCGAACACCTCCCGGTACTCGTCGTCGCCGTTCTCCTCCTCGAACTCGCGCCCGGTCGCGGCGAAGAACGCCTCCTCGAGCGTCGCGACGCCGAAGCGCCGCTTCACGTCCTCGACGGGCTCGAGGAAGAGCAGGCGGCCGCGGTCGAGCAGCCCGATGCGGTCTGCGAGCGACTCCGCCTCGGCCATGTCGTGCGTGCAGAGGAGGATCGTCGCGTCGTGCTCCCCGCGCACCTTGCGGATGAAGTCCTGCACCTCGAGCTTCGAGCGCGGGTCGAGCCCGGTCGTCGGCTCGTCGAGCAGGAGCAGGACCGGCGAGGTCAGGAGCGCCCGGGCGAGGGCGACCTTCTGCTGCATCCCGCGCGACAGGTTCTCCATCGCCTCGCCGCGTCGGTCGGGCGGGAAGCCGACCTCGCCGAGGATCTCGGGGATGGCCGTGCGTGTCTGGCGGGGCGTCATCCCGTAGAAGCGCGCCGCGTACGAGAGGTTCTCGGCCGCGGACATCTTCTTGAAGAAGCTCGCCTCGACCGAGACGCGGTTGACGAGCCGGCGGATCGTCGCCGCCTCCTTGAACGCGTCGTGGCCGAAGATCCGCGCCTCGCCGCCGTCGTCGATCAGCAGGGTCGAGAGCAGGCGGACGAGCGTCGACTTCCCCGACCCGTTCTGGCCGAGGATGGCGACGCACTCGCCACGGGCGATCGTGAAGGTGACGTCGGCGAGCGCCGGCCACGGACGCTTGCGGGCGAAACGGCCCGCTTTCCGGTCGCGGCGCCGGAACGTCTTCCGCAGGTCGCGCACCTCGACGGCGGGCACCTGCCGGTCTAGACGTGCGGCGAGATCGGTTGTGGATGGTGCAACGGTGGTCATGCTGCTCCTTCGGAAGAAGTGGAACGGAGGACGGAAGGCCGCCTCGCGGGCGGCGCGCGGACCTAAGAGGCGCCGCGAGATCCAGCGGGGCGAGAGCAACCGCCCACCGGGATCCGGTCCATCACGTTCGAGAGCAACATGGCCCTCGGAGGGTAGGTGCTGCGCCGGCTCGCGTCAAATGTCGGGCCTTTCGAGGTGCTTCTCGGGTTCGCCCTCGCGCCAGCGGATCGAGGTCTGCTTGCTGTCGCCGTATGTCACCCAGGCCGCACGGCCGGCGAGGAACTCGAAGTAGTGCGAGTCGGGCGCCGGCCTCCACTGGATCATTTCCCAGAACAGGTCGTCGAGCTTGCCGCGCAGCGTTGCGTCCTCGAGGACGTTGGCCCGTCCGGCGAGCTTGAACTCCGGCGAGCCCTCCTTCGCGGTGACCGGCGCGTGGACGTAGACGCGCGGGTCGCGGAGTAGGTCGAGCGCCTTCAGCGAGCGCGGGATCATGTTCACCAGCAGGTGCCCGTCGAGGATGTACGCCTCGACGGGCGTGATCCGCGGCGAGCCGTCCTTCGTGAGCGTGCCGACGAGGACGAACTGGAACCGCTCGATCAGCTTCCGTCCATGCTTCGCGATCTCCGGCGCCGCCTGCTCGAGCTCAGCCCAGGTGAGCACGTCCGGTAGCGAAGCAGATGCCGTCCGCCGGCGGCGGTAGCTTCGTGAGCAGGCGGGCGCCGCAGGAGGTGGCCGCCGAGGCGAAGGAGCCTCGTGACCCGAGCGGTCGCGGGGCTTTTTTGTTGGTCCGGTCGAAGGGAGCGGGATGGTCAAGGTCGAGGCGGTGGTGGTGAGGGAGCGGGTCGAGACGGTGATCGACGCCGTCGAGGAGGAGACCGGCCACGTGGGCGTCACCGTCGTCGAGGCGATCGGGCACGGCCGAGAGCGCGGCGTGACGCATGAGTACCGCGGGCGCACGTTCGAGTCGCGGTTCCTCCCGAAGGCGCACCTCACCTTCGTGGTCGACGACGCGCTCGCCGAGCAGGTCGCCGCCGCGATCGCCGACGCCGCCCGCACCGGCCACTCCGCAGGCGACGGCCTCTGCTGGACGTCGCCCGTCGCCCACGTCGTCCACCACCGCACAGGGGAGCGTCTCGGATGACTCACAACCAGCTGCTGATCGCGGCCAACACCCTCTGGGTCGTGGTCGCGGCCGTCCTCGTGATGTTCATGCAGGCGGGCTTCGCCTTCCTCGAGGCGGGATTGACGCGGATGAAGAACGCCGCCCACATCGCCGGCAAGAACGTCCTCGTCTTTGGCGTCGCCTCGCTCGTCTACTGGCTCGTCGGCTTCGGGCTTGCCTTCGGGAACGGGAACGGCTTCGTCGGCACGCACGGCTTCGCGCCGTCGGTCGGGGCGCTGCTCGCGGTGGGGAAGGCGCCGTACGCCGCCTTCACGTCGATCCCGGGCGCGGCGGGCTGGCTGTTCGAGGTCGTCTTCGCCGGCGTCTCCCTCGCGATTGTCTGGGGCGCGATGGCCGAGCGCGCAAAGCTCTGGGTCTACTTCGCCTTCGGCGCGATCTTCACCGTCGTCTACTCGCTCGTCTCGCACTGGATCTGGGCGCCCGGCGGCTGGCTGCAGCGCTTCGGGATGCAGGACTTCGCCGGCTCGACCGTCGTCCACTACCAGGGCGCGCTTGCGGCGCTCGCCGGAGCGCTCCTGCTCGGCCCGCGAATCGGGAAGTTCGGCCACGACGGGCGCGCCAACGCGATTCCGGGCCACAACATGCCGTACGCCGTCCTGGGGACGCTCATCCTCTGGTTCGGCTGGTTCGGCTTCAATCCCGGCTCGACGCTCGGCGTCGCGACCGGCGGCCGGGTCGGCTTCTTCGGCTACGTGGCGCTGACGACGAACCTCGCCGCGGCGGCCGGCGGTGTGGGCGGGATCTGCGTCGCTTGGCTCGTGCTCCGCAAGCCGGACGTCTCGATGATGCTCAACGGCGTTCTCGCAGCGCTCGTGGCGATCACGGCAGCCTGCGGCTTCGTCGCGCCGTGGGCCGCGGTCGCGATCGGGTTCGTCGCAGCGACGATCGCCGTCGTGGCGGTGCCGCTCGTCGAGCGGCTCGGGATCGACGACCCGATCGGCGCCGTCGCGGTGCACGGCCTCGCCGGTGTCTGGGGGACGCTCGCCACCGGCCTCCTCGCGCTTCCCTCGCTCGCGGCGACCGTCGGCGTCGGCCACGGCGGCCTCCTCTACACCGGCTCGCCCTACCAGCTCGGGGTGCAGGCGCTCGGCCTCGTCGCCGTCGGAGCCTTCACCTTCGCCGCGTCGTTCGGCTCGCTGTGGACGATGAAGCGGCTCTGGGGGATCCGTGTCGAGTCGCACGTCGAGACGGCCGGCCTTGACGTCTCCGAGCACGGCATGTGGGGCTATCCCGAGTTCTACATCCCGGTGCCGGGCGGCTACGGGACGGAGTCGCACGGCCACCTCGGCCTCGCGCACGCACATGCGCACGCGCCGGCGCCCCTGCCGGAGCCGAGCCTCGCGCCTGCAGCCGACGCCGCGGGATAGGCTCGCTCGAGTGCCGGCCTTCTCGACGTACGCCGTCTTCTTGACAACGGCGATTGTGTTGCTGCTCGTCCCGGGCCCAGCCGTCCTCTACGTCGTGACGCGCCGGAGCGGCGGCCTCGCCTCGGTCGCAGGCATCACGACGGGTACGGTCGCGTACGCCGCTCTCGCAGCGGCGGGCCTCTCGTCTCTGATCCTCGCCTCGACCGTCGCCTTCGACGTGGTCAAGTACGCCGGCGCCGCGTACCTCTTCCTGCTCGGCGTGCGCCGCCTGCTCGGGCGCGGCCTCGAGCGGCCCGGGGAGGAAGCGGTGCCACGGACGCGCCGGCGCGCCTACACGCAGGGTGTCGTCGTCAATCTGACCAACCCGAAGACGGTTGTCTTCGTCTTCGCCTTTCTGCCGCAGTTCGTCGATCCCGATGCGCACCACCCGTGGCTGCAGGTCATCGTCCTCGGGCTCAGCTTCGCGCTCCTCGGTTTTCTCAGCGACAGCATGTACGCGCTGGCCGCCGGGACGGTCGCCGACCGCCTGCGCGGCTCCGCCGGGATCGCGCGGGTGCAGCGCTGGTTCGGGGGTGGCGTCCTCGTTGGCCTTGGGATTCTCGCGGCTGTGTGGACGCCGAGCCGCGCGCGCTGATGAGCGCCGCTCTACGCTGAGAGGCGCATGAGCTCCTTCTACCTTGTTGGTCTCGCCCAGGCGGCGAGGGCGGACGCGGCGCGCGTCGGTCTCGTGGTCAACTACCTGCGGGA
This sequence comes from Actinomycetota bacterium, assembly GCA_005883365.1. GTDB lineage: Bacteria > Actinomycetota > Thermoleophilia > Gaiellales > Gaiellaceae > Palsa-739. Next base: position 435 of record VAXA01000238.1, on the reverse strand, counting down.
CGTCGATCGAGACGCCACCGTCGCGCCGCTCCGCGGCGGCTTGCCGCAGCTGACGACGATCGAGGTGACGCCGGACGAGGTCGGCCCGAACGCCGTCAAGCTCGACCAGGCGTCACGCGCGAAGCTGGCGTCCGCGGGAGTCGACCCGGATCAGGTCGAGCGGGAGCTCCACGGGATGAGGCCCGGCGACAGGAAGCTGCTCGCCGATGTCGTGCACGGCGCGCAGGGCGGTGTCCCGCGCACGGAGGTCGACGAGCAGCTCCGCTGGTTCGGCATCGCGCCGACCGAGGAGGAGGAAGAGCGCATAGCGCGCGGCGAGACGGTGACCTTCCTCGTCGGCGGGTGAGGCTAGCTGCCCTGCGTGTAGCCGAGCTTCTTCAGCTGCGCGAGCGCGGCGTCTTCCTCCCGGCCGCCCTTCGTGTGGCCGAGACGCTG
>VAXA01000237.1 GCA_005883365.1 Actinomycetota bacterium | reverse complement strand
TCCCGCTCCACCGCCGTACGGCTCGTCATCGACCTGCCCGGCACGCAACGGCGTCGAGTCGCGGTAGTTGAAGAGCCGGAGCTCGAGCTCCCCGCCGAGCACGTTCGCCACGGGCCGCTGCTCTGTCAGCCAGGCATAGGCGTGGGGAACGAGGGTGAAGACGTCGATGCGCACAGGCTGGGCTCAATCCGGGTCTGCGAACCCCGCGGCGACGACGATTCGCCCGCCGGCCAGATCCACCTGACGGACGCACGCCTCGACGAGGGGCAGCGACGCGCCGGAGTCGAGCTCGAGCACGTCGTTGCCAGGGTACTCGAGCACCTCCCGCACCCGCCCGAGCAGCCGTCCGCCCTCCTCCTCCACGCTCAGTCCGACGAGCTCGAAGACGTAGAACTCGTCCTCCTCCTCGAGCCGCGGGAGGGTCGCGCGCGCGACCGCGAGCTGGGCTCCCCGCTCCACGTGCCGGTCGAGGCGGATCACCGGTCGGCCGCCGGAGCCGTGACGAGAGGCGACGACGGTCGCCGGCTGCCCGCCTGCGTAGAGGGTCGCGCCCGCCGCAAAGACCTCTTCGCGCTCGCTCGCGTCGTCGACGAAGAAGCCGCCGTCAAGCCCGTGCGGCTTCCCGACCCGCCCGACCTGCACGAGGTCAGAGGCCACGCTCGGTGAACTCGGTGAGGGCCTCCTCGCGGGTCGCCTTCAGCTCGGCGCCCTCGTACGGCGTGCGCCTGTGGACGAGGTCGAGCAGCCAGTACGCGCCCGGCTCCTCCTCGTACGGCATACCGACGCTGCCCGCGTTGACCACGTGGACGCCGCCGACGGTGCGCTCGTACTGCATGTGCGTGTGCCCGCAGACGACCGTCGGCACGTCGAGGCCGTCGAAGAGGAAGGCGATCTGCTCCTCGGGCGTCCGCTCGGTGAAGATGTCGACGTCGTTCCGGGGCGAGGCGTGGCAGTAGAGAACGTCGCCGATCTGCTGTGCCTCGGGCAGCTCGTGCAGGAAGGCGATCTCGTCCTCGCTCAGCCGGCCGCGCGTCTCCTCGACGAGCGGCTCGGGCACGAGCCCTTCCTCGCCGGGGAAGAGCTCGCGGTCGGCGTTGCCGCGCACCCAGCGGACGCGGTCGCCGAGCCCCCGCAGTCGCGCGAGCGTCTCGGCCGGCTGCTCGCCGCCCGCGCAGACGTCGCCCCCCACCACGATGGTCGCGTCGGCCGGCACCTCCGCAAGCACCGCCTCGAGCGCGGCGAGGTTGCCGTGGATGTCGTAGAGCGCCGCGACGGGCGGCATCAGTCGACGATCTCGAGCTGGAGCCGGCGGCCCGCCTCGACGCCGCCCGCGCGGACGATCGTGCGCAGCGCGCGGGCGAGGCGGCCCTGGCGGCCGATCACCTTGCCGACGTCTCCCTCGGCCACGTGCAGCCGGAGGAGCAGCGTGCCGTCGTCCTCCTCGATCTCCTCGACCCGCACGGCGTCGGGCTCGTCCACGAGCCGGCGCGCGAGCTCGGCGACCAATTCGGCCACGGCGCTACTGGATTCCCTGCGCCTTGAGGAGCTTCGCCACCGACTCGGTCGGCAGCGCGCCCTTCTCGAGCCAGCCGCGCACCTTCTCTTCGTCGAGGTCGATGAGCGACGGCTCCGACTGCGGGTTGTAGCGGCCGACGATCTCGATGAACTTGCCGTCGCGCGGCGAGCGCGAATCGGCGGCGACGACGCGATAGATCGGGTTCTTCTTCGAGCCGACCCGCGTCAGTCTCAGTTTCACTGCCATCTGGCTACCTTCTCGCTTTCCTCTTGCGTTTGGACTTCGACTTGCGTGTCGCGCTCGGGCGCGGCGGGCCCTGCGTCGGGAGGCTGCTGCCGGGCAGGCCGGCTCCCGCGAACTGGGGCATCTTGCCCGATCCGGCCGCCTTCATCAGCTTCGCCATCTGCTTGCGCGCCTCGATCAGCTGGTTGACCTGCTCCAGCGTCGTGCCCGAGCCGCCGGCGATACGCTTGCGGCGGGAGGCGTCGATGACGTGCGGGACGCGCCGCTCGTGCGGGGTCATCGAGAGGATGACCGCCTCGACACGCTTGAGCTGGCGCTCGTCCACCTGGTCGAGACCCTCGAGCTGCTTGCCGAGACCGGGAATCATCTTGAGCACGCCCTGCAGCGGCCCCATGCGGCGCAGCATCTTGTAGCTCGAGAGGAAGTCGTCGAAGCTGAACTCGCCCTTGAGCATGCGGCGCTCGAGCTCCTGTTTCTCCTCGTCCTCGATCGCCGCCTCGGCGCGCTCGATCAGCGTCAGCACGTCGCCCATGCCGAGGATCCGCGACGCCATCCGGTCCGGATGGAACCAGTCGAGCGCGTCGAGCTTCTCGCCGGCCGAGGCGAGCTTGATCGGTCGTCCCGTCACCGCGCGGACTGAGAGCGCCGCGCCGCCGCGCGCGTCGCCGTCGAGCTTCGTGAGCACGACGCCGTCGAAGTCGATCCGCTCTTGGAACGCCTGCGCGACGCTGACCGCCTCCTGGCCCGTCATCGCGTCGAGAACGAGGAGGACGTTGGTCGGCTTCGCCTCGCGCCGCACGGCGGCGAGCTCCTCCATCAGCGCCTCGTCGACGTGGAGACGGCCGGCCGTGTCGAGAATCACGACGTCGCGCTCGTCGGCCTTCGCGCGCTCGATCCCGTCGCGGACGGCCTTGACCGGATCGCTGCGCTCGTCGGCGTAGACCGGCGCGCCCACCTGCTCGCCGAGCTGCACGAGCTGGTCGATCGCGGCCGGACGCTGCAGGTCCGCGGCCACGAGCGCCGGCTTGCGGCCCTCCTTCTCGAGCAGGAGAGCGAGCTTGCCCGCGGCGGTCGTCTTCCCGGAGCCCTGCAGGCCCGCGAGGAGGATCGTGGTGGGCGGCCGCGGCGAGAAGGCGAGACGGGAGTCAGTGGAGCCGAGGAGCTCGGTCAGTTCCTCGTGGACGATCTTCACGACCTGCTGGCCCGGCGTGAGGCTCTTCCGCACGTCCTCGCCGAGAGCACGCTCGCGCACGTGGGCGACGAAATCCTTGACGACGCCGAAGTTGACGTCCGCCTCGAGCAGGGCGAGCCGAACCTCGCGCATGGCGCGCGAAATCGCCTCGTCGTCGAGGACGCCGCGCCCGCGCAGGTCGCCGAGGGCGCTCTGGAGCTTCTCGCTGAGCGCGTCGAACATCGCCCGCCAGGTTAGCCGGGGCTGGAAACTCGAGAGGCTGCGAGTCACACTTGCCACATGGTTTCCGCAGTCGCCACGCGGAAGACGGTCAGCATCCTCTTCTGCGACCTCGCCGAGTCGACCGCGCTTGGAGAGCGCCTCGATCCCGAGCCGCTGCGGGAGCTGCTGGGCTCGTGGTACGAGGCGATGCGTGCAGCGCTCGAGCGCCACGGCGGCAAGGTCGAGAAGTTCGTGGGAGACGCAGTCATGGCGGTGTTCGGGCTGCCGCGGGCGCATGAGGATGATGCGTTGCGCGCCGTACGCGCAGCGATCGACATGCAGGCCGCCGTCGAGCGCCTCAACACCTCGTTGCAAGGGCGCGGACTGCCTGAGCTGCGGATCCGGATCGGGATCAACACCGGTGAGGTCGTGACTGGCGACGAGACGGCCACGCTCGTAACAGGCGATGCCGTCAACACGGCGAAGCGGCTCGAACAAGCAGCAGCGGGAGGCGAGATCCTGATCGGCGCTGTGACCGAGCGGCTCGTGCGGCACGCGGCCCGGCTCGAGGCGGTCGCCCCAGTGGATGCGAAGGGGAAAACCAATCCGGTCGAGGCGTGGCGCGTGCGCCTGCTCGAGATCCAGGAGGAAGCCGCTCCCTATCCCGAGCCGCGCTTCGTAGGGAGAGGGCGCGAGCTCGAACTCCTCGAAGAAGCCTGGGAGCGTGTCCTTGCCGATAACCGCTGCCAGCTCGTGACCATCCTCGGAGAGGCGGGAATCGGCAAGTCCCGCCTCGTCTTCGAGCTCGCTGCTCGGATCGAGGGCCAGGTCGTCTCTGGACGCTGCCTTT
>VAXA01000236.1 GCA_005883365.1 Actinomycetota bacterium | reverse complement strand
GCTCGACTCTCGCGCCGGTGACGTCGCCGAACGCACGGAGCGAACGCCCCAGCGCGAAGCGGGCTTCGGCAACATCGAGCGAGAAGTTGATCTCCTCGAACAGTCGTAGAGCCTCCGCGAGCGCCGCCGTGGCCGTCGCAGACTCGCCAGACGCGGTCGCGACCAATGCCTCGGAGAGCAGGAGCCACGAGCGGGACTGCGGGTCCTCCTCGGGGACGCTCCGCGCAGCGAACGCGAGAATCTCGCGGGCATCGTCCAGCCGGTCCTGGGCAACGAGGGCCTCGACGAGATGCCAGTACGTCTTGAGGACGACCCAGCCGCCGATCTGGAGTGCGACGGGCAGCGCCTCGCGAAGCCAACCCTCCGCGTCGTCGGCGCGACCGTCTTCCAGGGCGAAGATCGCGAGACCCGAGATGAGATTCTGGACCTGGAAGTAGCTGTCACCGGTGCGCTCGAACCACGTCCGCGCCTGGAGGCTGAGGCGCTCACCCTCGACCGGTCTGCCGCGGTAATAGGCGACGGCCCCGAGCCACGAGGTCGCCTCAGCCTCGATTCGGTGGCTACCGAGCTCCGCCGCGACCTCGAGGCAGCGGCGTAGCTCGGCCTCCGCGGCCGCGAGGTCGTCGCGCAGGAGTATCGCGGCGATGCGAAGGTAACCCTCGGCGAGGAGCACACGCTCGTCGATCTCCTCCGCGGCGAGCATCGCGGAGCGGAGAGCCTCGATGGCCTGCTCGTGCTGACCCTCGAAGTCGCCCCTGAACGTGGCGAGCACGAACGCCACCCTGACCTGAAGCCTCGTATCGTGGGTAAGGCGTGCGAGCCTCTCGGCCTCGAGGAGACGGCTGCGCGCGTCGGTCGGCCGCCCCTGCCGCTGGTCGATGTCGCCGAGCAGGAGCAACGCCTCCGACTCGACGTCGTGGCGGCTCAGCTGTGCCGCGCTCTCGGCCACCTCGAGCAGCTCGTCGGTCGCCTCCTTGAGCTGCCCGAGCATCATCGCCATGTCCGCCCGGCGGAGACGCAGCTCGCTGCGCAAGTCGGCGTGCTCGTCGCCGAGGAGGTCGAGGGCCCGCGTGTAGTAGCGGTGCGCCTCGCGGAGGCTTTCGCGTCGCTCTGCCCGCTGCGCCGCATCGGCCAGCGTCTCGGCCGCCTGCCGAATCGGCGGATCGATTGGGCTGCGGGCAACTTCGCGGGAGAGCAAACACGCCTGTTCCAGGTGCCACGCGACGATCTCGACGAACTCGTCGGCGCTGCTCGGCAGGCCCTTCACCCAATCGGAGAAGCCGAGGTGGAGCTGGGCGCGACGGCCCTTCGGCACCTGGCCGTAGGCGACGTCCCGCATGAGGATGTGCTTGAACGAGTACTCCTCGTCGTCGGCGACGGTCGATGCGCGGAGGTGGGCCACGAAGTCCCGGCGCTCCAGCTCCGCCAGACCAGGTCGCGGATCCTCGGGGGCCGCGCCTTCGCTTGCGCCCAGATGTGCGACCGCGCCTGCCCAGAAGACGGCGCCGATCACGGATGCGTGATGCGCCAACTGCTTCTCCTTCGCTTCCAGCCGGTCGAGGCGGGAGCTGATCAGCCCCTGGACGCTCGTCGGGATTGGGAGGTCGCGCATCTCGTCGCTCCTCCACCGCTCGAGGTCGAGCAGCCCCTCCTCCCGCAGCATCCGCACGGTCTCCTCGAGGAAGAGCGGGTTGCCGCCGGCATTGGCGATCAGCGCCGCAGCGAACCCTGTTTCCGCGAACGCGGAGTTTCCCGTGAGGTCGGCCAGCATCGCCGCGGCTTGGTCTGGCCCGAGGGTCTGAAGGTCGACGGTGCGCCGCCGGCCCTCCCTGCCGAGGAAGCCGGGCGCGTCGTCCTTGAGCTCGGGCCGTGCGGTTCCGATGAGCACGAGCGGCACCTCGGTCTCTTCGCCGAGGATGTACGAGACCAGCTCGAGTAGCGTCGGCTCGGCCCAGTGGAGGTCTTCGATGACGATCGCCGTCGGCTTATCGGTCGCCAGGAGCTGCAGTGCGCGCCGGATTCCCCAGTGGAGCTCGGCCTGCGAGATCTCGCTCGTCGCGTATGTGCCTCGCGGCGTGGTCGGGATGCCGATCAGGTTCGAGAGCGCGGACGCAATCGTGCGGAGCTCATCGAGATCGTCGGTAACGAGCTTCTCGAAGAAGGCGGCAAGCCGCTTCGCTGCCGTATCACGGTCGTCGCTCTGGAGGATTCCCGCCGCGGACTTGAAGATCTCCACCACCGGCCAGTACGTGATCCCCTCGCCGTAGGAGAGGCACCTGCCCGAATGGACCTCGAAGCGGCTCTTGAGGCGGTCGACGAGCTCGAGCAGGAGGCGGCTCTTGCCGACTCCCGGCATGCCGACGATCGCCGCGAAGCTGGCGAAACGCTCCTCGATGACCGAGTCGCAGAAGGTGACGAGCTCTTCGAGCTCGGTTTCGCGACCGACGAGCGGCGTCTCGGTTCGCAACCGCGGGCCGGCCTCATCCTGTACCGCCACGACCTCCCAGACCTCCACGGGTTCCGTCTTCCCCTTCGCCTGGATGGGCTCCGCGGGCCGGAAGGAGAACGCGTCCCTTGTCGCGAGGTAGGTCGTCCGGCTGACGAGGATGCCGTCAGTCGGCGCCGCCGACTGGATCCTTGCCGCGGTGTTGAGCACGTCCCCCGCCGCCGACCACTCGCCCTCGCCCGGACGCGCGCCGAGCATCACGAGTGCCTCGCCGGTGTGGATGCCGATCCGGATGTGCAAGTCGAGCCATTCGTCCTCGGCGTTCAGTTCGTCGAGCCCTTGCCGGACCGCCAGCGCTGCGCGAATCGCGCGCTCGGGGTCGTCCTCGTGCGCCTTTGGCGTGCCGAACAGCGCGAGGATGGCGTCGCCGCTGAACTTCTCGAAGGTTCCGCCGTGTAACTCGAGCTCGCTGCGTACCCGCGCGTGATACGGCGCCACGAGGGCCTTCACGTCCTCCGGATCGAGCTGCTCGGAGCGTGCGGTCGAGCCGACGAGGTCGACGAAGATCGCTGTGATCACCTTGCGCTCCTCGCTCGGCGCCACGGGCGGCGGAGCTTCCGCGATCGCAGCTCCGCAGGCGAAGCAGAAGCGCGCCTGCGGCGGGTTCTCGGTTCCGCACACGGTGCAGAACGACATATGAAGAGCGTACGTCGCTGGTCAGAGGCAGTTCTAGTCGGCCTTTGCGAAAGGCAGGACGTCCCGTGGCACGTCCGCGGTTCGAGGTCAGATAACCCCAAAGAACGCTAGGAAATTCTGTCGTAACCTGATTAACTCACGCACTGAGCGCTCGAGCTCTGAAGCACCCCATTGCGGCGGGGGTGGTGCGGCTGGTCAGAGCGATCGGGACCTGCGGTCATGAGGGGAGTGTGTTCGGAATGAAGTATCTGCGGCGCAAAAGGGCGGGCGGCCTGCTGCTCGCGGTGGGCGCGCTCGTTGCACTGACGATGTTCGTCGTGCTGCCGGCGCTCGCGTTCAATCCTGGCGACTTCGAGCCGCCGGCGTCCGGCACGTATGGCATTACGCCTGTGCTGATCGCCAACGGCGGCCAGAACAACGACTGCGAGATCTTCTACAACGTCGCCGGGAATGGAAACGGCACGTACACGGTCGGCGGGAAGACGTTCCACGAGTTCTACGTCAACAATCCGAAGAACACGACGACCGCGACGGACCCGGCGACCGGAGCGAGCTTCACGTTCACCGTCGACTCCCGCACGAACGTCCTCACCCGGTTCTCCTCGACCGGGGCGGCGATCGTCGACGTCGGAATCAAGGGTGGGACGCAGACGACCCGCTACAACTACGACGGCACGGTTCCACAGCCGTCGACGTACGTCGGGCCGTTCCCCGGCACCGTCACGAACGA
>VAXA01000235.1 GCA_005883365.1 Actinomycetota bacterium | reverse complement strand
GCCGACCTCGACGACGGCCGGCAACGCTACGTGTAGCACGACCGGACAAGCTCAATACGGGTACTCGGCGACCGTCGGGTCGAGCGGTGTGAGCGGGCTGAATTTCGGCTTCCAGTCGGTCGCGAGCATCACCGTGAACGCGTTCATCGACAACAACGGGAACGGGAGCAACGACAGCGGCGACAGCCCGGCTTCGACCGGCGTCCAGCTCTTCGACGTTTCCGTCACTGCGATCGGCTTGCAGCAGACGACGACGGGCGGCACGTACACCTTCAACAACCTGCCGGTCGGTCAGACGTACAAGGTCTGTGTCGTCACGCCCAGTGGCGGCAGCTACAACGAGACGGTTCCGACCTCGAGCACGACCAACCATGCGTCCTGCACGGGCAGCTACGCGAGCGTCGGCTACTCGTACACCAGCTTCTCGGCCAACCAGACCGCCAACTTCGGGTTCGTGCCGCTGAAGAGCATCACCGTGAACGCGTTCATCGACAACAACGGGAACGGGAGCAACGACAGCGGCGACGGCGCGGCTTCGACCGGCGTCCAGCTCTTCGACGTTTCCGGGACTGCGATCGGCTTGCAGCAGACGACGACGGGCGGCACGTACACCTTCGACAACCTGCCGGTTGGTCAGACGTACAAGGTCTGTGTCGTCACGCCCAGTGGCGGCAGCTACAACGAGACGGCTCCGACCTCGAGCACGACCAACCATGCGTCCTGCACGGGCAGCTACGCGAGCGTCGGCTACTCGTACGGGTTCGTGCCGCTGAAGAGCATCACCGTGAACGCGTTCATCGACAACAATGGGAACGGGAGCAACGACAGCGGCGACAGCGCGGCTTCGACCGTCGTCCAGCTCTTCGACGTTTTCGGCACTGCGATCGGCTCGCAGCAGACGACGACGGGCGGCACGTACACCTTCAACAACCTGCCGGTCGGTCAGACGTACAAGGTCTGTGTCGTCACGCCCAGTGGCGGCAGCTACAACGAGACGGTTCCAACCTCGAGCACGACCAACCATGCGTCCTGCACGGGCAGCTACGCGAGCGTCGGCTACTCGTACACCGGCTTCTCGGCCAACCAGACCGCCAACTTCGGATTCCAGCCGGTTGGCTCGCTCAGCGGGACCGTCTACCAGGACGTCAACGGTCCCAAGAGAGGGGGAGCCGACGGCGCGTTCGAATCCGGCACCGACACGCCCCTCCTCCTCTGGACCGTCACGCTCTACGACCAAAGCGGCAACCCCGTCGGATCGCCGGCGACGTCCGACGCGAGCGGCCACTACTCGATCACAGCGAGCTTCGACTCGACTCAGACGTACAAGGTCTGCGTCACACCGTTTGTCGCCACCGGGCCCTGGGGACAATCGGAGCCGCTTCCCACAAGCGCCAACAACTGCACCCAGCCCGACCTCCTGAAGGGACAGACGTTCCAGCCCAGCGGGTCCGGCGCCACCGTGACCGAGAACTTCGGCGTGGCGCCTGCGGTCGGCGAGGGCACTTGCCCGCCTCCGGAGGTGTTCGGCAGCGACCAGACGAACGGGGTGCTCCAGATCAAGCTGGCAGCGTGCAAGCCGAATCAGACGTTCGTCTTCGATACCGAGCCGAACGTCCCGTGGGTCAGCGTGTGGGCGAGCGACCAGACGCAGCCGTTGGTTCCGTTGATCGAGAAGATCGTCTTCCCGGACCCGATCGTGGACGGAGTACCGACGTTGCAGCACATCGCGTACACGGACGCCTTCCCCTACGACCCGAGCGCGGCCGTGCAGATGCCGTTCTGCAAGCTCGACCCGCGGGATCCGAGCGACGCGAGCGGCATGACGCTCGCTTCGGCCTTCAAGCCCGACAGCACAAAGTCGCAGGTGCTGCCGAACGACATCGGTACGACGACGCCGGCAACGTCCTGCGCCATCTCGATCAGGACGTACGTCGATGCGTCCGGCAACGGCTGGCTCGAGGCCTTCGCCTACTCCGACATCGACGGGCTCACGAAGGGGACCGGCTAGTCAGTCGGGAACACCGAGGAGCTGCGCGAGGCGACCGGCTTCGCGCAGCTCCTCCAGATCCGGTTCCGTACCGCGCAGCGAGCGAAGCGCCGCCCGCTCGCGGATGATCAGCAGCTCGTGGTAGAGGAGCGCCTGGCGCCGCGCTTCGGCGAGCGCGCGTTCCAGACACTCTTCGGCCTCGTCCAGCCGGCCGAGAGCGGCGAGCGCCTCCCCCCGAGCCCGGTTCACCGGAGCGGCGAACAAGGCGACCTCGTCACCCGCCCTCCCAGCGGCGCGCTCGAGCTCGGCGAGCGCGAGCTCCGGCTCGCCGGCCGCCGTCGCGGCCGAAGCGAAATTGACCGCGATCTCGAGCGAGGCGGCGGCATGCTCGAGCTGCTCCGCCTCCTGGAGGATCTTCCGCAGCATGTCGAATGCGTCCCGAGGGCGCCCACGCGCGAGTACCGCCCGCGCCAGCTGGGTCTCGGCGAACAGGGCGAACGGTGCTTCGCCCGAGGCTCGCAGAATCCGTCGAGCATCGGTGAGGACCGCCTCCGCCTCGTCGAGCCGGCCGAGGCTCACGAGAACCTCGCCGAGGTTCGCTCCCGCGAGAGCGACCGTCTGGCGGTCGCCGGCGTTCGCAGAGTCTCGCTGTGCGCGTTCGTACCAGTCGACGGCGTTGGTCCAACGGCCGTCTGCGTATGCCTGCACGCCGAGGTTCATCTCCGTGATGCCGACATCCCGGGCTTCGCCGAGCTTCCGGAGGATCTCGAGCGCCAGTTGCTCGTAAACCGCCTTCTCGGGCTGGCCGAGCAGGCGGTAGCCTTCGTCCACCGCCCCGTACGCGCGGGTGAGTGCCTTGAGGGCCCGCGAGCGTTTGGCTTCGACGATCGCCGCCTCGCCCAGCAGGATCGCTTCGCGCGGATGCCCCTGCGTTGCCTTGATCAGGCTCCGCTGGGCCCGCAGGTCGGCCCTGACACGGCGGGCGGCCGGTAAGTCGACTCCCTCCAGGAGCCGCAACCCCGTTGCGGTCTCGCGGAGAGCCGCGGCGTACGACGCTCTGCGGTACCGCGCCAGGGCTCGCAGCCGGAAAACGGCGGCCTGCTCGACCGCATCGCCTTCGAAGAGCCGCGTCGCCCGGACGAGCGCGGCGAAGCCGGCGTCGAAGAAGCCCGCGCGTTCTCTCGCCTTGGCCAGCTCGAGCCATACGCGCGCGCGGTTCTTGGATCGGACGCCCCGGACGAAGCGGCCCGAGCGGAGCGCAAGCTCGTAGAAGCGCGCCGCCTCGACGTACGCGGCAACGATTCGCGCGCGGTCGCCTGCGAGGCGCCCGTAGTACCACGCCTTCTCGTGGCGCCGCGCTTCCGAATAGTGGAGGGCGAGGGCCCCCGCCTCCTCCTCTACGGCGTCCGGCGCGACCTCGATCGCCTCGGCCACTCGGCCGTGCAGCTGGCGGCGACGTCGGAACGGCAGTCCTTCGTAGGCGGCGTCGCGGACGAGGGTGTTGCGGAAGCGCATACCGCCGTCCGGATCCGCGTTCACGAGACCTCGCAGGCGTTCCCAGAGCTCCGCGTCGAGCGTCACCTCGTCGTGAAGAGCCGTCTGGAGGAGGTCCGGGTCGAAGGTCGCGCCCAGTACCGACGCGTATCGGAGCACCATCCGGTCCGGCGGCGCGAGCCGGTCGATGTCCGCCGCGACGACGGCCTCGACCGAGTCCGGGAGTGCGTCGGTTGTCCCGGTCTTGCGCACCATGTCGAGCAGCTCGAAGAGGAAGAGGACGTTGCCGGCCGACCGCTGGGCGATCAGGTCGACGGAGTGCGGCGGCAGCGGCTGCTCGTCCGTCGCCAGCTGGACGATCTCGACTGCATGCTCATGCGTGAGCGGCAGCATCGTCAGTTGCAGACAGCGACGGCCGCCCTCCTCGAACGTCGCCCAGGTCGTTTCCGGCGTCGAGTGCGTCAGCAGGAG
>VAXA01000011.1 GCA_005883365.1 Actinomycetota bacterium | reverse complement strand
AGGAATCAATGAGCGACGTACATGACGTGATCGTGATCGGCGGAGGGCCTGCGGGTTACACCGCGGCCCTTTACGCTGCGCGCGCGAACCTCAAGCCGCTCGTGATCGAGGGCTTCAGCTGGGGCGGCCAGCTCATGATCACGAGCGACGTCGAGAACTACCCGGGCTACCCCGATGGGATCATGGGCCCGGAGATGATGGCCGAGTTCCGGCACCAGGCCGAGCGCTTCGGCACCGAATTCGTCACCGACGACGTGACCAGGGTCGACTTCTCGGAGCGGCCGTTCCGCGTCTGGGTCGAGGACGAGGAGTACCGCGCGCGGTCGGTCATCGTCGCCACCGGCGCGACCGCCCGCTGGCTCGGGATCGAGTCCGAGGAGCGGCTGAAGGGACGCGGCGTGTCGGCCTGCGCGACGTGCGACGGCGCCTTCTTCCGGGACAAGCACATCGTCGTCGTCGGCGGCGGCGACTCCGCGCTCGAGGAGGCCCTGTTCCTCACGCGCTTCGGCTACAAGGTGACGCTCGTCCACCGGCGCAACGAGTTCCGCGCCTCGCAGATCACGGTCGACCGGGCACGCGACAACGAGAAGATCGAGTTCAAGACTCCGTACGTCGTGGAGGAGGTGCTCGGCGAGGATTCGATCAGCGGGCTCCGGCTCCTGAACACCGAGACCGGCGAGACAGAGGAGGCGGAGGCCGGCGCGCTCTTCGTCGCGATCGGCCACGACCCGAACACGAAGCTGTTCGTCGACCAGCTCGACCACGACCCGAACGGCTACCTCGTGACCAAGCCGGGCACAACCGAGACGAACGTCCCCGGCGTCTTCGCGGCCGGCGACGTCCAGGATCACGTCTACCGGCAGGCGGTCACGGCCGCCGGCAGCGGCTGTATGGCGGCGCTCGACGCCGAGCGGTTCCTCGCCGAGGAAGGCCACACCGGCACCGCCCTAACCGCCCCGCGGCCCGAAGCCGAGCCTGTGCGATAGCGGGCGAAGCCGAAGGCTTCGTGAGCTCGACGGCGAATTCGCGCCGCGATGGCCGCGACCTGGATCGACCTGCTCGACCCGAGTCCCGAGGAGTTGCGCGCGAAGGCTCCGCGTGAGCTCGAGGAGACCGCGCTCGAACGGCTGCTCGCGCCACCGGAGCACGAGGATGAGCCGAGACCCACCCTCCAGGGACACGGCGACTATGTCTTCGGCGTCTTCCTCATCGCCGTCGCCGTGCCCGAGGAGGACAGCGTCTACTACCAGGAGATCGACCTCGTCCTCACCCACGAGACGCTCCTCACCGTCCGCAAGACGCCGCCGGGCGGAAGGCCCGCCTGCGACGTCGCCGTGGTGCAGAAGACCGAGAAGCCGGAGGATTCGGCCGGGCTGCTCGCATATCGCCTTCTCGACGAGATAGCCGAGCGCTACCTCGACCTCGTCGACGCGCTGGACGACGAGATCGACGAGCTCGAGGACCGGGTCGAAACGCAGCAGGCCGAGCTCACGCGTGCTCGCATCTCGACGCTCCGCCACGACCTCCTCCACATCCGGCGCACCCTCAGCCCGATGCGCGACGCGGTGCGCCGCGTGATCGACGGGACGGTCGAGGTCGAGGACGGCCCCGAGGTCTTTCCGCACGACGTCGAGGTCGCCTTCAACGCCGCCTACGACAAGTTCCTGCGCGCATCGGACGGGCTCGACCTCGCCCGCGACCTGCTCGCCGGTGTCCGCGACTACCAGCAGGCGAAGATCGCGAACGACCAGAACGACGTGATGAAGCGGCTGACGGTGATCGCGGCACTCCTGCTCCTCCCCACCTTCATCGTCGGCCTCTACGGCCAGAACTTCGTCAACATCCCCGAGCTCCGGTGGCACCTCGGATACGCCTACGTGTGGGGAGTGATCGTCGTCACGACCGGGCTACAGCTCTGGTGGTTCCGGCGCAATCGCTGGTTCTGACGCGGCTAACCTGACCCGGTGCCGAACTTCATCTGCCCGAACTGCAAGGAGCGCTCGGTCGACATTGACCGCAAGGAGGGCCTGTTCGACGAAGCCGTCGCCTGCCACCACTGCGGGTTCGGCTTCCTCTTCGAGCTGATGGACGACTACTACCCCGCGCCGACGACGGGCCTGGTCACGTGCGACCAGGAGGGCCGCATCCTCGCGATCGGCCGTGGCGTCTTCGAGATGAGCGGCTGGAGCGAGGCGGAAGTCCTCGGTGCCGACGTGGTTGCCGCGTTCGGCCTCGCCGGCTTCGAGGCGGAGAAGAACCCGGTCAAGCTCTCGCTCGAGTGGGGCGTTCGCCGGCTCAACGAGCAACTCCAGCTGCGAACGCGCGGCGGCCAGGTCAAGCGCGTCATCGGCGACTTCTTCCCAGCGCTCGACGACGACGGCGGCCTGCTCGTCGCGCTCACGCCGGCACACAGCTAGGCCTCGCCTAGTCGGACGGCGCGGGCGCCACCGGCGCGGTGAGATCGCGGTGCGTAGCCAACCGCGGCTCGTAGAAGCGCTGCGCGATCGCGGTCGGGACGATCGCCGAGAGCACCACGACAGCGATCAGCAGCGAGAACTGCGTCCGATCGATGATCCCCGCAGAGAGGCCGTACAGCGAAGTAATCGTCCCGAATGTGAGCCCCGTCGACATCAGCAGCGTCGTGAACGTAGCGTGGGGAGCGGTGAACCTCCGTGCGAGCGGGTAGACGCCGAGGAGCTTCGGGCCCATCTTCGCGGCGACGAGCAAGGCGAGAATCCCGAGATTCGCCCAGAGCGCGCTCGTCGAAACGTTGAGCCCGCCTTTGAGGAAAAAGAACGGCGTCAGGAACGCGAACGAGACGACGCGCAGACGGTCCTGCTCGAGGCGGTGTGAGGCGAAGAACTGCGACATCGCGAGCCCGAGGACGAACGCCGGCAGGGCAGCCTGCGAGTTCGCGCGCAACCCCAGCCACATGAGCAGGAAGAGGCAGGCAAAGACAAGCTTGATCTCGGGCTCGATCACGCGGTTGCCGTAGCGCGGAAAGAAGTGCCGCGCCGTGTACGGCAACCCGAAGATGAGCCCGATCGAGACCAGCGCGAACGGAACGATCCAAACCGTCGGCTTGAGGAAGAGGACGGTGAGCCCGGTCACGGTCGCGATGTCGGTGACGAAGGTGGCAGACATCAGCCGCTTGCCGACGAGCTCTTTGTTCAACCCCGTCTCAACGAGCACGGCATAAACGACCGCGAGGCTCGTCGTCGACAGCGCGAGCCCGCCGATCTCGGCCTGACGCCGAGACCAGTCGAGCGCGTAGTACGTGACGAGGGCGACGACGGCGAACGGGGCGAAGAACGATACGAGCCCGATCGAAACCGACGCCTTCCACTCGCGGACGAGCTGCGGGACGTCCACCTCCGCCCCCGCCTGGAACGTCAGGACGATCCCCGCGAACGAGCCGATGAAGGTCAGCCAGCTCGGAACGACGAGGTGTGCCGCGTTGCCGACGATGACACCGGCCAGCAGCTCGATCAACGCGACGGAGAGCCCGAGCTCGACCGAGATGGTCGAGGCGAGGAGGATCGTTCCGGCCAGGACTGTTGCTAGTGCGAGGTCGCTCACCGCGTTCTCCTTCCAGGCGTGGTCTCATCTGCAGAGGCCATCAGCCCGGGAGGGCGGTTTGGCGGGAGCCTCATCCCGCGAACGACGTCAGCATCGTACCGGGCAGAATGGAGGAGTGGATTCCCTGCGCGGACACCTCCTCGTCGCCTCGCCCGCGCTGCTCGACCCGAACTTCCGGCGTGCCGTCGTACTCGTGACGGAGCACACGGAGGACGGCGCGGCAGGGCTCGTCCTCAACCACCCCTCGCCCGTCGAGGTGGCGGGCGCGGTGCCGCAGCTCGAGCCGGTCGTCGACGACGGCGACCAGGTTTGGGTCGGCGGTCCGGTGCAGCCGGAGGCCGTGCTCGTCCTCGGCGAGTTCCTCGACCCGGACGACGCGGCGGTCCCGCTCTTCGGGTCGCTCGGCTTCCCGTCCGTGATGGAGCCGGAGAGATCCTCCCGGCGACGACGCGGCGACGGGTCTTCGCCGGCTACACGGGCTGGGGCGTCGGCCAGCTCGAGGCGGAGCTTGCCGATGAGGACTGGATCCTCGAGCCCGCACTCGCAGACGACGCCTTCACCGAGGATCCCGAGGAGCTGTGGCGCGACGTGCTGCGCCGCAAGGGCGGCATCTACGAGCTCGTCGCCCGCATGCCCGAGGACCCGCGGGTCAACTGAGCCGCGCTGCGGCGACCACGTAGGTTCTGATCGCGACGGTTCCGCGATGTGATGCCGCAAGTCGCCGCACCTCGCGGTCGATCTCCATCTGCTCCTCGGCGGGAGCTGAGATGACCCGGCTCGTGGACGCGACCCAGGCGGCGAGCTGGTTAAGGCTCATCGGCCGCTTCTCGTAGAAGGCTTTCTCCTCGAGCGCGCCGAAGTGTTGCGAGTCGTAGCGGTCGCGCCAGCGTGAACGGCGCGCCGGGTCGCGCGCGCGCAGCAGCTCGTCGACGGCGCCGAGCAGTGGATCGTCTTGATTGAAGTGATTCCAGAGGAGCGCAAAGCCGCCGCGCGGTCTGAGCACGCGGTGCATTTCCGCCAGCGCTTTCTCCGTCTCGAACCAGTGGAAAGCCTGGCCCACCGTGACGCCGTCGACCGATGCGTCGCGGAGCGGGATCTTCTCCGCACGGCCTGCGAGCGCCTCGACGCCGGGTAGCTCATGCTCGAGCACCGTTCGCATCTCCTCGCCGGGCTCGACGGCGACGACATGGAGGCCCCGGGCGACGAGCTGGCGGGTCAGCTTCCCGGTACCGGCCGCGAGGTCGAGCACGCGCGATCCCTCCCGGAGGCCCAGCCGCTCGAGCGCCCAGTCCACCGCTGCGTCGATGTATGGCGGGCGGGCGCGTTCGTAGTCCGCCGCGACCTTCTCGAAGCTGAAGCGGTAGCGGTCGCTAGACACGGCTGGAGGGGCAGAGATCGTTGACGACGCAGTCCTCGCAACGCGGTCGTCGCGCGTCGCAGACGCGGCGACCATGCCAGATGAGGAGGTGCGGGAAGCGCCCCCAGTCGGCGCGCGGCACGAGCCGTACGAGGTCGCGCTCGATCTTGACGGGATTCTCGTGCCGCGTGAGCCCGAGTCGCTGCGAGAGACGCCGGACGTGCGTGTCGACGACGATGCCCTGTGCGTCCCCGAGCTCGGATGCGACGACGTTGGCCGTCTTGCGCGCGACGCCCGGCAGCCGAATCAGCTCTTCGAGGCGGCGCGGCACCTCGCCGTCGAACTCTTCCAGCAGGAGCCGCATCGTCCCGCGCAGCGCCTTCGCCTTCTGGCGATAGAAACCCGTGGGAAAGATGTCGCGCTCGAGTTCCTCCTGCGGCACCGCGAGGTAGTCCTCGGGCTTGCCGTACTTCTCGAACAGCACCTGGGTGACCCGGTTGACGTTCACGTCCGTCGTCTGCGCCGACAGCATCACGGAGACGAGCAGCTCGAGCGGGCTCCGGAAACGGAGGGCGATCGCGGCGTCGGCGTGCTCGGTCGCCAGCCGGTCGATGATCGGCCCGATCCGCTCCCGCTTCGGCCCGACCCGGCGGCGAGCCTCCTTCAGGTAGCTACGAGGCAACGACCTCCGGCAGCCGCGGCCGCAGCCGTGGCCCTGCGCAGACCAGGTCGAGGGCCGGACAGCCGGGGCACGCGAAGTCGCTCGGAGTCGGCGGGAACTCGCCAGCCTGGATGCGGGCGATCGCGGCCGACAGCTCGGCCTCGAGCTCGAGGATGTCCGCGCGGGAGAAGGCCACCTCCACCGGCGCGTCAGGACGCTCGAGGAAGTGATAGACGATCTCGACCTCCTCGGCGCCGGCGCGGAAGCACGCGAGCGCGTAGACGAGCCGCTGCAGCCGGTAGTCCTGGTCGACGATCTCCTCCGGAGAGGCCTCGCCGAGCAGGTTCGTCTTGTAGTCGACGACGAGCGCCCGGCCGTCCGCGAGGTGGAACGCGTCCAGATAGCCGTGCACGAGCACTCCGTCGTGCTCGAACGTGAAGTGGCGCTCCTTCTCCACACCCCTCAGGGCCGCCACACGGCGCGCGAGATCGGACTCGCAGTACGCGGCGACGAAGCCGCGGATCAGCTCGTCCTCGAGCTCCGGCACTACGGGCGCGGCGAGGTCGATCTGCTCGAGCAGCGCGTGCACGGCACTGCCTATCTGCGTCCCGGACATCTCGCCGGTCCCCTCGCCCTCGACGGGACGCTCGCTCATCCCGAGCCCGTAGCGGGCGAAGTACTTGTACGCGCACTGCTCGAAGAGCGAGAGCGCAGTGAAGGAGAGCTTGCGGACGCGATAGAGCGGCGGCTCCGGCAGCGCGACGAGCGGCGGCAGCTCGGGCGCCGCGAGCGGAGCAGCGATCTCGTCGACGGCCGCGAACAGCGCCAACTGTCCTTCCTCCTCCGGCTCGGGCTCCGCCGTAGCGGGCTCCGGCCGGTGGCGGTCGAGTCGCACGAGGAGCCGTGCGTCGCCGCGGACGAGCTCGATCGGCGCGTCCTCCGCCTGCGCGAGCTCGTAGTCGGCGTCGAGCCGGTCGAGCACCCAGGCGATCGGTGTCGGCACCTCGCGTTCCGAGCCGAGATCGACCGATCCGGAGACGATGAGCCGCTCCTTCGCGCGCGTCATCGCGACGTAGTAGAGGCGTAGGCGCTCGGCCCTCTCCGCCTCCTGCCGCGCCTCCTTCACCGCCTCGTAGTCGAAGGCGCCTCGCCGCTTCGCGGTCACAGGATCGGCTACCCGGAACCCGAAGCGTCCGTCGGGCAGGGCGAGGATCTCGTCCGGCGACGGCGGCACGCGGTCGCGACCCGCGTCGGCGACGATCACGACCTTGAACTCGAGCCCCTTCGCGGCGTGGATCGTGAGGAGGCGGACGGCGTCGGCGCCCTCCTCCTCGGCGACCGCCTCGAGCTCTCGCGCGCCGACCGCCTCCTGCTCGGCAACGAACCGGACGAATCCCTCGACGTCCGGCCCGCGCAGCTCCTCGTACGAGCGGGCGAGGCGGGCGAGCTTCCGCAGGTTCGCGTAGCGCCGGCGCCCGTCCCACTGCGCGAGCACGGCGAGGTCGTAGTCGTGCTCGGCGACGACCTGCTCGCAGAGCCGTTCGAGGGACAGCCGCGGCATTGCCTCGACGAGCCGGTCGTAGCGCTGGCGGAAGGCGCGCATCAGGCGCTCGTCGCGCTCACCGAGGCCGGGCGGCAGAGCGTGCTCGAGTCCGGAAAAGAGCGGGCGCCTCGAGGCAACCCGGCGCAGGAGCGCGAGCGCGTCATTCGAGACGCCGACGAACGGCGACGCGAGCACGGACAGGAGTGCGGTGTCGTCGTAGCGGTTCTGGAGCAGGCGGAGGTACGCGAGCAGGTCGACGACCTGCTGTTGGCCGAAGTAGCCCTTGCCGGTGGCGCGGTAGGTGGGAAGTCCCGCCCGGCGCAGCTCGTCCTCGTACCACTCCGCATCCGTTCCGGCCGCGAAGAGGAGGACGATCTCGCCCGGCGTCGCCGCGCCACCGTCCACGAGCTCGCGCACGCGCCTCGCGACCGCGCGGGCCTCCCCTCGCCGCCAGTGGACACCGCTGTCCTGGTAGCTCTCCTTGTCGGTGACGAGCAGCTCGACTGGGTGGCCGAACACGGGGTCCGGGAACTCGACCGCGGCCGCGAGTTCCTGGAACTCGCCGCCGAAATGAGGGCCGAAGAGCTCGTTCACGACGGCGAGCACCTCCGGCCGCGACCGATAGTTGAGCGTCAGCGAGAGGGGCTGAGCCGCAGCCTCACGCCTCTCGCGGAAGACCTGCACGTCGGCGTGGCGGAAGCCGTAGATCGACTGGAACTCATCGCCGACGGAGAAGAGCTCGGTCTCGGGTGTCCTCAACAGGTCGACGATCTCCGTCTGCAGCCGGTTCGTGTCCTGGAACTCGTCGACGAGGATCGAGCGGAAGCGCCCCTGCTCGCGCTCGCGGAGCTCGGACTGCGACTGGAGGAGATTGCGCGCCTCGAGCTGGAGATCTTCGAAGTCGAGCGCCGACTCGCGCGACTTCGCCTCGGCGTACTGCGAGCCGAACAGGCTCAGGAGCTCCTGGAGGAGGGCCCGGTCGCGCGCGGCGGCCTCGTCGAGCGCGGCCTGCTCGACCGCGGCGAGCGCCTCGCAGTACGTGGCGGCCCGGTCTCCGCGAGCCTTGAAGCCCGTGAGGTTCATCAGCCGGTCCGGGCGCTGGTCGCGGTCCAGCAGCTCGAGCAGCTCCGCGGCCGCCTTTTGCTGGCTCTCCGAGGCGCCGGGGTCGGAGGCGAGCGCTGTCGCGGCAGCACGTAGCTCGTCCACCCGCTCCGCGAGCTCCGGCCGCGTGGCCACCGCCAGATCGAGCTCGCGCCCGGCCGCGCGGAGCGTCTCGTAGACGCTCGTCAGCATCCGCCGCAGCCGGTCGCTGCCGTACGTCGCGAGCAGCTCGAGCCGTTGCGGGTCGTCGCCCGCACAGAACTCCGCAAGTGCCTCACGGAACGCCTCCGAGCGGAGCACTGCCGCCTGCGCCTCGTCGAGCTCACGGAAGCGCGGGTCGAGCCCGGCGGCGAGCGGGTACGCCTTCAGGAGCCGCGCGCAAAAGCCGTGGATCGTCGAGATCCAGGCGCCGTCGAGCTGCCGGGCGAGGTCGTGCCGCCCACGGTCGGCGAGGGCCGCGCGGATCCGTGTCCGTAGCTCGCCCGCGGCCCGGCGCGTGTAGGTGATGACGAGGATCGAGTCGACGTCGAGGCCGCGGTCGCAGACCGCGCGGACGACCCGCTCGACGAGCACGGCGGTCTTGCCGGTGCCGGCGCCGGCGGAGACGAAGACCTCCCCTCCCGCCTCGACCGCCGCGAGCTGCTGCTCGTTCAGCTCGTAGCCGCTCACGGTCGCTCGATCCGGCAGATGGGCCAGAGGTCGCACCAGCTCGGGCACTCGCCGCCGAGCGGGTCGTGGCGGACGTCGCCTTTCCGCATCCGCTCGGCGAGCGCCGTCGCGGTCTCACGCGCCGACTCGACGACGCCCCAGAACGCCTCCTCGTCGAGGTAGTCGTGCGACACGTAGCCCGGCAGCGTCTCGGCCTCCGAGCCGCGCACGAGCCCTCGCGGCTTCCGCGCTCCCGCGAGCGGCCGGTAGAGGCCGCCGAGCGGCTCCAGCCCGACGAGGTCGCGCAGGACGAGCATGTAGAGGGGGATTTGGAGCCGCAGCTCGCTCTCGATCTGTCGCGCCGAGTGGGCGCTCTTGCCCGACTTGTAGTCCTGGACGACCCCGCGCGCGCCGAACGGGTCGACGTCGATGCGGTCGATCTTCCCGGAGAGGGTCAGGCCCGCACCGAGCTCGAGCCCGCGCTGCAGCTCGGGCGCCGCCCGCTCGCTGCCGAACGAGACCTCGAAGCGGCGCGGCACGAGCGGCAGCTGCGACTCGCACTCCTCTTCAACAAACGCCGCGAGGTCGCGCCACAGCGTCTGGTCGAGCTCTCGCTCCTGCATCTCGGTGAGATCCATGCGCACCCCGGCCAGCGACTCGTCGAGGCAGCGGCGCATCAGCCCGGTCGCCGCCTCCACGTGCTGCGGCTCGAGCTTCTCTACACCCAGCTCGGCGGGGACCCGCGTGAAGAAGCGGAAGAGGGCGTTGTGGGCGACGCTGCCGCGCTGCTTAGCGTCGGGCTCGGCGTCGATCGTCTTCGGGTCGAGGAAGCGTTCGACGAACCAGGCTGAGGAGCAATCGGCGAAGCGCTCGAGTTCCGTCACGGCGAACGCGGTACGCGAGCCGAGCTGCTCGAGCACGAGCGGGTGCGTCAGCCGCGTCGACCGCCGGAACGCGCGACGAGCGCGTTCGAGCCTCCGGTCCCACCCGTTTGCGCGAGCGAGCGCGTCCGCCGCGGCCGCGTCGTGCGCGGCGAGCTCCGCGAGGGCCCGCAGCCGCTCGCGGTCGGTCGGCGCGTCCTCGAGCGGCCACGTCAGCGCCGAGAGTGGACGGCGGCGCGTCCAGCGCCGCACGTCCTCCCCGTCGAAGAGCGACTCGACGTCGTGCCAGAACGGGCTCGCCTCGCGCGGGCTGCCGTCGTCGTCCGCCGCCTCGCGCACGAGATAGAGGCGCTGCGAGGCGCGCGTGCAGGCCGTGTAGAAGAGGTAGCGATCGAGCGCGACCGGATCCGGCCGCGCGAGCCGTGCACCTCGCTCGTCCAGCCCCCGCCGAGCGTCGTCGTCGAGGAACGGAGACCCGGCGCCCCGGCGGGGGAGGCTCCCCTCCTCCAGCCCGAGCACGAAGACGGCGTCGAAGCGCCGCGTGCGAGCGCGCCGCAAGTTGACGACCGCCACCCGGCCCGCGTCGTCGCCCGGCCGGGAAGACAGCGCTGCACGCTCGACCGCCGCGAGAACGTCCTCGCGGCTGACCTCCCCGGTGAGCTCGCTCCAGCCCTCGAGCTCGTCGAGCAGCCGCCTCAGCGCCTCGTAGGCTCGAAGGTCGAACCGGCTCGCGGCGTCCGCCGGCGGCCGTTCGACCCCGTACGCGTTCCGGAGCATTCGTTCGGCGAGCTCCCGCACCGCCGCGACCGGATCGGCGGCGTCGCGCAGCTCCGCCAGCTCAGGCAGCGGCTCGCCGCGCAGGCGTTCCGCCTCGTCGACGACCCGCTCCGGCGCCTGCACGGCGCGCCCCCGCAAGCGTCCCTCGACGAAATCGACCGCCCGCCGCTCGAGCCCGGAAAACGGTGAGCGGAGGAAGCGGAAGAGGTCGGTGCGCGTCCCTTCTCCCCACCCGAAGCGCAAGAGCGCCGCGAGTGCGTTGGCGAGCGGCGTCTGCGTGAGGCGGAGCTCGCCGTCGACCGCGTACGGGATGCCGAACGAGCCGAGCACCGTCTCGAGCGCGCCGCGAATCCGGTCGTATCCCGGGACGACGAGCCCGATCCGCTCGGGCGGCATGCCGCCGCGGGCGAGCGTCAGCACCTCCTCGGCGACGAGCTCGAGCGTGCCGCGGCTGCCCGCTCCCTCGAAGAAGCGAATCACGCCGTCGAGCGGCGGCGCGCTCCCGGGCTCGTCGGCGAACAGCGTGCGCTCGAGATGCGCGAGCGCCGGCGGCGCGACTGCGGCGTAGCGCGGTGGGAGCTCCTCGACCGGATGCGGGGCGAGTGCCGCCAGGTCCTCGGCCGTCCCGCGGAGCGCGGCGAATGCGGGCCGACCCGGCTCGTACGGGAGCGAGACAGTCACCTCGGCGCGCGCGGCGAGCGCCTCGAGCAGTGCCCACTCCGCGCCGGTGAGGTCCTCGAAGCCGTAGGCGAAGACGGGCTGGCCCTGCCAGGAATCCAGATCTGTACGAAGGCGCTCGACGGCGCGACTGCGGAGCACGCCGCGGTCCCACCTCGCGAGCCGGTCGAGTTCGTCGCGGTAGCCGGCATAGAGCACGCCGAGCTCGCCTTCGACCGCGTCGGGATCGAGCAGTCCCGACTCGAGCTCGTCGAGCACCTGCTGGAGCGCGTCGACGAACCCTGCGTGGGCGGCGGATCGTCCGAGACCGTTGAGGTCCGTGCCGCTCACGACGCGACGGACGAGGAGCGTCTGCTCCGCCCGTCCCAGCTGCCTACGGGCATCGGCGATGCCGCCGGCGAGCCCCCGGAACACGTCGTCGAAGGTGCCGATCGACCCGCCGAGGAGCGCGGGCCGCCGCGCCAGCAGCTCGAGCTCGACACGGTCGACGTCAGCCCGATTCGGCACGATCAGCATGGGCTCGGGCCCGTTCGGGACCTCGAGCGCATCGAGGTAGCGGCCGAGCAGCAGCTCGACCTTGCCCGCGTTGGCAGGTCCCGCAATGAGGCGAAGCGGCACCCGCCTACGCTAGCGCGAGAGCGGGACGCTCTCTAGGCGCGAATCAGGCGGCTGTGGCGGACTTGGGGCGGCGGCCGCGGCGGGCGGCGGCGCGCCCGGGCATCCTGCCGGCGCACGGGTCACAGAGATCGGCCTGCTTCGCTCCACGCCGCGCGTCGGTGTACGTGACCCGCATCACCGCACCCTTTCCTTCGTCGACCTCGTTGCCACAACTGTCGCACACGAGCACCGTTTTGCGAGCCACCGTTCTCCTCCTTCGCTTAAGCGTTTTCCGGGGGAAACCTATAGAAACTCGAGGCGCAACTATGCCACCCCCCGTGCACGCCGAATACGCCACGATCGAAGCAGGCTGAGCATCGCCTGCTCTTCCGGCAAGAGCGCCGCATCCCGCGCTTTGACGACGCGCAAATGTCGCGGCCGGAAATCGTCGATCGTTCCACCGTCCAGGTACTGCTCGACGACGGCGGGTGAGACGTACGACTCCTGCGTCACCGCCGGTGTATTTCCAAGTTGCTGCGCGACACGCCGCATCACCGACGTGACCGACCGCTTCTGTTCACGTTCCGACTCCGGAAATCCCTGCTGGTCGGCTCGCTCCGCGAAATAGATCGCTGCGAGGAGCGTGCCGCCCCACGTCCGGAAGTCCTTGGCGCTGAACTCCTCCCCGAGGTAGATCTTCACGTAGTCGTTCAAGCGCTTGCTCGTGAGGTTGTAGAGATCGTCCTCCCAGCGGTACTTGAAGACGCGCGGCCCGCCCTTTACCTCTAGGAGGCCGCGGATCGCGTCAGCGAGATCCTCGTCCACCAGCTCGGAACGGACCCGGATGCCACCCTTCGACGGGAACGAGAGCTTGATCCTCCTGCCGCGTACCTCGACGTGCCGTCTGAGCAGCGTCGTGACCCCGTAGGCTCCCTCGCGCGCATAGCGCTCCGAGCCGACGCGGAACCAACCGAGCGCGATCACGCGGAGCGCGATGGCCGATACCCGCTCGCGGTCGAGCTCCTCCTTGTCGAGGTGCGCGGTCATCGCGGCGCGCAATTCGGGCAGGCGTTCACCGAAACGGATGAGCCCGTCGTATTTCGCCTGATCCTGCGCCGCGCGATAATCCGCGTGGTAGACGTACTGCTTGCGGCCCGCCTTGTCGTAGCCGGTCGCCTGCAGCTTCGCGTACGGGCGCGGCGAGATCCACACGTCGGTCCAGGCCGGAGGAATCGCGAGGGATTCGATCCGCGCGAGTTGGATCTCGTCCGCGATGCGCCGGCCTTTCGCGTCGAGATAGCGGAAGCGCCCTTTCCGCCCTCTGCGAGTCCAGCCGCCGCGTGGCCTGCTCCGTTCCTCGGACATGTCCGCGGATTGTCGACCGCACCAGGCGATGCGAAACCGCCACTAGGATCGACCCGATGCGCGACGAGCGGACGATCGTCGTCCTCGAAGGCGACGAGACGGGGCAGGAACTGCTGGAGGAGAGCCTGCGCGTTCTCGAGCCCGGCGTGATCGGGGTCGAGCTCGACTTCCCGCGCTTCGATCTCTCGCTCGAGCGGCGCCGCCAGACCGAAAACGGGATTGTCCACGAGGCGGCCGCGGCCGTCCGCGAGCACGGGCTCGGGCTGAAAGCGGCGACGGTCACGCCCGAGGGACGGGGCGACGTCGGCTCTCCGAATCGCATCCTCCGCGAGGAGATCGGTGGAAAGGTGATCGTGCGCACTGGCCGCCGGATCCCGGGCGTGGCGCCACTGGGCGGCGTGCATGCGCCGATCTCGATCGTCCGGATGGCGGTCGGCGACGCCTACGGCGCGAAGGAGTGGCGGGAGGGCGAGGGAGACGACGAGGTCGCGTTCCGCACCGAGCGGATCGAGCGCCGCATCTGTCACGCTGTTGCCGAGTTCGCGTTTCGTCAGGCCGGGCGGACCGCTGCCAAGGTCTTCGGCGGCCCGAAATACACCGTCAGCCCGACGTACGAGGGCATGCTGAAGGAGGAGATGGACGTGGCCGCGGCACGCCACCCGGACGTGCCATACGAGCCGCAGCTCATCGACGCGACGTTCGCGCTCCTCCTCTCCTCCGCCGGCGACCCGCTCGTGATTCCGGCGCTCAATCGCGACGGCGACATCCTGTCCGACCTCGTCCTGCCGCTGTTCGGCTCGATCGCCGGCTCGGAGTCGCTGCTCGTTGCCTTCGAGTCCGATTTGGAGCCCGCTGCGATCATGGCCGAGGCAGCTCACGGGACGGCGCCGTCACTCCAGGGGAAGAACGTTGCGAACCCGATGGCGATGATCCTCGCCGGTGCGGCGCTGCTTTCGCACGCCGGCGAGGAGGCGCAGAGCGCCGGGCGGGCCATCCGCGAGGGGTGCCTCGAGGCGGTCGCGCAGGGCGCGCGCACCGCTGATCTCGGCGGTCACCTCGGCACGCGCGAGTTCACGGACGAGGTGATCGGCCGGGTCCGGGCGAAGCTCGAAATTTGGGCTGCGCTCTAGCCCTGCTACGAGGCGACGGCGGTGCGCTGCCAGGTGTCCCAGCCCTCCGCCCACGCCTCCACGAAGATCTCCGCCGCGACGGGGTCGAACTGCGTCCCTGCCCCTTCCTCGACCTCGGCGAGCGCATGGTCGTGCGTCAGCGGACGGCGGTAGGGCCGCTGCGAGATCATCGCGTCGAAAGCGTCGGCGATTGCGAGGATCCGTGCCTCGATTGGAATTCGCCGGCCGCTCAGCCGCGCCGGGTAGCCGTCACCGTCCCAGCGCTCGTGGTGGAAGAGGACGTACGGGAGCGCATCGTGGAACCTCCGCAGCGGCAGGACGAGCTGAGCACCGGCCGCCGGATGGCTTCGGATCTCCGCGACCTCCTCGAGCGTTAGCGGGCCGGGCTTGCCGAGCAGCTGCGGCCGCACCTTGACCTTGCCCACGTCGTGGAGAGGCGCGGCGAGCCGAAGGGCGCGGATCCGCTCGCGATCCCATCCCAGCGCCAGTGCGACAGGCTCGGCAAGCGCGGCGACGCGTGCGCCGTGGCCGAGGGTCTGGTCGCGCTGCTCGAGCGCGCGTGCGATGGACTGGAGCATGGCCGTGAGGATTCAGCACTCAGGCTCGGAGTCCTACCTCCTCCAAATACGTCCGACCGGGGTCGCGGTGCGGGAGAGCCCGAGCCGTGGTAGCGCCCAGGCGTCCTCGATCGTCCGTAGGAGGCCGTAGTGGTTCGTCGCCTTGGCGAACCTCGAACCGCGCCGCACGGTCGGCCCGAGCGCAAGCGCCTCGACACGGCCGCCGCCTCCCGCATCGCTCGTCCCCTCGTCGAACACGACGAAGACGACGCCGCCGCGCAGCTCGGGTGAGTGCAGCAGTGGCACGACATGCGCCTCGAGCCAGGCGTCGCCGGTCGCCACGGAGCAGTCGTGCATGTCGTCGCAGAGGTTCGGGATCACGAGGGAGAAGTCGGGAAGCCGGTGACCGGCGAGATCCCGCGCGAGCCGGGTGAACGGGACGACGCGGTCGCGGCGGGCACGCGAGTCGACGACGTCGCGGAAGTAGAGGAACGGGTCGTGCTTCTTCGCGTACCGGCCCGCCGAGCCGCCGGTGAAGCCCGGATACGGGAGCCCCTCGGCGTAGGTCTTCCACGTCTTCCCGGCAGCCGCGAGCGTGTCGGCAAGGCTCCGGGCCTCGACGATGCAGCTTGTGCAATCGCTCGAGATCCCCTGTGTCGAGCCGGACACGAGCGCGAGGTAGTTCGGCAGGCTCGGGTGGGCGACGGCGTCGTAGTCCGTCATCGTTGCGTAGCGCCGCGCGAGCGCGTTGAACGTCGGTGCCGCGGGATTGCCGGCGATCGACGTCGCCTCGTGGTTCTCGAACACCACGAGAACGACGTGCGTGAAGGCCGGCACCCGGACGGACGGCGGAGCGGTGGTCGGAACGGTCGAACCTGCCGAGCCGCCACCGCCGCCGCAGCCGGCAACGATGAGCCCGAGCGCGAGGGCGAGCGCGAGCCGACGCGCTACAGCCGATTCTCCAGCCACTTCTTACCGCGGTGCGTGACGAAGAAGCCGATCAGGAGCGCGAGCACGATCCCGGCGGCGGCATAGATCCCGTAGCGCTGGATCGCGTCGGCGGCGGCGTGTCCCGCGTAGTAGGCAACGAGCCCCACCGCGGTCGCCCAGCAGATCCCCCCGGCCGCGTTCCAGAACAGGAACCTCCACCACGGCATCCGGCCGATGCCGGCCACCCAGGCTGCCGTGTACCGCAGTACCGTAATGAAGCGGCCGAAGAAGACCGTCTTCCCGCCGTGCTTCGCCATGAGCCGCTCGGCCGCAGGGAGGAACCGATCGGCGTAGCGGCGCAGCGGCTCCCAGCGCTCGAACAGCCTCCGCCCGCCGAGCCGCCCGATCAGCCAGTAGCCGAGATTGTCCCCGACAATCGCCCCTGCGGCGGCGACCACGATTACCCAGCCGATCGAGTAGTGCCCCTGCGAGGCGAGCACCCCGAAGGCGATCAGCGCCGTCTCACCCGGCAGCGGGATCCCGAACGACTCGAGCAGGACGACCGCGAAGAGCAGGGGCAAACCGTGGCTCGTGAAGAAGTGCGTCAAGCTGCGTAGGCTATTCGCGAATGAGGGTCGGGATCCCGCGCGAGACGACGGAGGGCGAGCGGCGGGTCGCGCTCGTTCCCGAGACGGTCGGGAAGCTCGCGGCCGGCGGCTTCGAGCTCGTCGTGGAGAAGGGCGCCGGGGCCCCGGCCTCGTTCCCCGACGACGCGTACAGCGAGTCGGGCGCGACGATCGGCGACCCGTGGGACGCTGACGCCGTCGTCAAGGTCCGCAAGCCCTCGGCGGGCGAGCGCGAGCAGCTCCGCGCGGGACAGCTCCTGATCGGCTTCCTCGAGCCGCTGTCCGACCCGGCCTGCGTCGAGGCGCTCGCTGCCCGCGGCGTGACGGCGTTCGCGCTCGAGTCCGTGCCGCGGATCACCCGCGCCCAGCCGATGGACGCGCTCTCGTCGCAGGCGACCGTGGGCGGCTACAGAGCCGCGCTCCTCGCCGCGGAGCACCTCCCCCGCTTCTTCCCCATGCTCATGACGGCCGCGGGCACGGTTCCTCCCGCGAAGGTGCTCGTGATCGGCGCGGGCGTCGCGGGGCTCCAGGCGATCGCGACCGCGCGGCGCCTCGGGGCCGTGACGACCGGCTTCGACGTGCGCCCCGTCGTGCGCGAGCAGATCGAGAGCCTCGGGGCGAACTGGCTCGATCTCGGAGTGACCGGCGCCGAGGCGGAGGGCGGCTATGCGCGCGAGCTGACACCGGAGGAGATGGAGGCGCAGCAGCTGGCGCTCGAGGGGCGGATCGCCGACTTCGACGTCGTGATCACGACCGCGGCCGTTCCCGGGAGGCCGGCGCCGAAGATCATCCCCGCCTCGGCCGTTCAGACGCTGCGGCCCGGGTCGGTGATCGTCGACCTCGCGGCCGAGACCGGCGGCAACTGCGAGCTGACCGAGCCGGGCGAGATCGTAGAGCGCTCCTGGGTGACGCTCGTCGGGCTGACGAACCTCCCGAGCACGATGCCGTACCACGCGTCGACGCTGTACTCACGGAACGTCCAGGCGCTCCTCCTCCACCTCGCGCCGGAGGGCGAGCTCACGCTCGACTGGGGCGACGAGATCACAAGCGGCGCCTGCGTCGCAGGCAAGAAGGAAGGAGCCGCGGCATGAGCCATAACACCCTCCTCGTCTTCGAGGTGACGATCCTCGTGCTGGCGATCTTCCTCGGCTTCGAGGTGATCTCGAAGGTGCCGACGCTGCTGCACACGCCGCTGATGTCGGGCACCAACGCGATCCACGGCATCGTCATCGTCGGCGCCATGATCGTGCTGGGCGTCGACCACAAGGATGCGTTCACCTGGGTGATCGGCTTCGTCGCGGTCGTGCTCGCGTCCGCGAACGTCGTCGGCGGCTTCGTGGTGACCGACCGGATGCTCGAGATGTTCAAGAAGCGCGAGCCTCCGCAGCGGGACGAGTAGTGAGCTCGAACACCGCCAACCTGCTCTACCTGATCACGATCGTCACGTTCATCCTCGCGCTGCGCGACCTCTCCAACCCGGCCAGCGCTCGGCGCGGCGTTCAGATCGGGGCGGCGGGGATGATGCTCGCGGTCGTCGTCACGTGGATCCGCATCGGCACGACGAGCTGGTGGGCGATCGCGCTCGGGATGCTGCTCGGCGGCGGTTTCGGAGCCGTTGCGGCGCGCAAGGTGCACATGACCGCGATGCCGCAGATGGTGGCGCTGTTCAACGGCGTCGGCGGCGGCGCCGCGACGCTGATCGCCCTCGACGAGCTGCATCGCATCCTGCCCCCGCCCGGCGCGCCGAAGGTCGACATCTCGCTCGCGATCGTTCTCTCGGCGCTGATCGGCGCAATCTCTTTCGCCGGCTCGATGGTCGCGTTCGCGAAGCTCCAGGAGCTGATCCAGGGTCGGCCGATCACCTACTCGGGCCAGCAGTTCGTCAACGGCGCGCTGTTCCTGGCGGCGCTCGGGTGCGGTCTGGCGCTCGTGTCGGGCGTGCAGCAGCAGTGGCTCCTGTGGGTGTTGGTCGGCCTCGCGCTCCTGTTTGGCGTCCTGTTCGTGCTCCCGATCGGTGGCGCGGACATGCCGGTCGTGATCTCGCTCCTGAACGCGTTCACCGGCCTCGCCGTCGCCGCGAGCGGCTTCGAGCTCGAGAACAACGTCCTGATCGTCAGCGGAATGCTCGTCGGCGCCTCGGGGACGCTGCTGACGCTGATGATGGGCCGGGCGATGAACCGCTCGATAGCGAACGTGCTCTTCTCCGCGTTTGGCCAGATCCAGGATGGCGGAGCCGCGGCCGCGGCCGCAGGCGCGGACGGCGGCAGCGTCCGGAGCGCGAGCGCGGAGGACGTGGCGGTGATGCTCGCGTACGCGCACAAGGTCGTCTTCGTTCCGGGCTACGGGCTAGCCGTCGCACAGGCGCAGCACGACGTCCGCCAGCTCGCCGACCTCCTCGAGGGCAAGGGCGTCGAGGTCTCGTACGCGATCCACCCGGTCGCCGGCCGGATGCCGGGGCACATGAACGTCCTCCTCGCCGAGGCGAACGTCCCCTACGACGAGCTACACGAGCTCGACGAGGCGAACGGCGAGTTCCCGCGCACCGACGTCGCGGTCGTGGTCGGCGCGAACGACGTCGTGAACCCCGACGCGCGCAACAACCAGGGCTCACCGATCTACGGCATGCCGATCCTGAACGTCGACGACGCGCAGGCCGTGGTCGTCCTCAAGCGGTCGATGAACCCGGGCTTCGCCGGGATCGAGAACCCGCTCTTCTACAACCCGAAGACCGTGATGCTGTTCGGCGACGCGAAGGACTCGATCGACAAGCTCATCGCCGACGTCAAGAACCTCTGATGGCGATCACCGGCGCACACGTCCTCCTCTTCAGCCCCGAGGCGGAGGCGGTGCGCGCGACGTTGCGTGACGTGATCGGCTGGGACTTCGTCGAGGCGCACCCCGGCTGGCTGATCTTCGGGCTGCCGCCGGCCGAGCTCGGCGTTCATCCGTCCGACGGGGATACGAGACACGAGCTCTGGCTGATCTGCGACGACCTCGACGCCACGGTCGACGACCTCCGAGGGAAAGGCGTTGAGTTCACCGGCGAGCCCAGCGAAGAGGACTTCGGGCGCTCGGTCCGATTGCGGCTGCCCGGCGGTGTCGAAGTGCCGCTCTATGAGCCGAAGCACGCGCTCGCGATCGACATTTAGGCACAGGTTCAGGATGCGCCGCGGTACACGCCGTCGTGCGCGACGGCGCGCCCTTCGAGCTCGAGCTCGATGAGGGCCGCTGCGATCTCCGCGGCCGGCAGCCCCGTCCGGCGGACGAGCTCGTCGGCGCTTGCCGGCAGGAGCTCGAGTAGCGGCGAGCGCTCGCCTGGCATCGGCGCGGGCTCGATCCCGAAGGAGGCGAGGACGTCGGCGGCGCCCGTCAGCGGGGCCGCGCCCAGCTTCAGCAGCGCATTCGTGCCCGCGGACAGCGAGCTCGTGATCTCGCCCGGCACCGCGAAGACCTCCCGCCCTTCCTCGAGGGCGAGATCTGCCGTGATCAGGGCGCCGCTCCGTTCGCGTGCCTCGACGACGACGGTTGCCGCACAAAGGCCGGCGACGATCCGGTTTCGTGCCGGGAACCTCCACGGCGCCGGCTCGACCCCGGGCGCGTACTCCGAGACGATGAGACCGGCGTCGGCGACGCGGCGCGCGAGCTCGGCGTGCGCGGCCGGGTAGTCGCGGTCGATGCCGCAGCCGAGCACCGCGACCGTCGTCCCGTCCGCCTCGAGTGCGCCTCGGTGCGCCTCCGCGTCGATCCCGCGAGCGAGCCCGCTCACGACGACGAGCCCCGCAGCCGCGAGCTCCCGGCCGAGGCTGCGCGCGACGGAGGCGCCGTAGCCGGATGACGCGCGCGCTCCCACGATCGCGACCGCAGGCCGCGCGAGCAGCTCCGGCTCGCCCTCGCCGCGCAGGAAGAGCCCTGTCGGAGGGTCGTGGATTGCACGTAGGAGCGGCGGGAAATCCGGCGAGGAGCGCGCTAGAAAATGGTGCCCTCCCGCCGCGAGCCGCTCGAGGTAGGCGCGCTCGTCGAAGCGTCTCTCGAAGGCGCGCCAGCGCTGCCCGCGCGGCGGCCGGACGAGATGCGTGCCGGTCTCGGACGCGAACACCGCGAGCGTGAGCTCAGACATTTGCGAGCTCGTCGGGCGAGCGATACGAGAGAGCCTCCGCCACGTGCTCGGGGTGCACCGAGTCGGACCCGGCGAGCGCCGCGATCGTGCGCGCGACCCGGCCGACGCGCGCGTACCCGCGCCCGGAGAGGTGGAGGCTGTCGGCGGCCCGGCGCAGAAGGGCGTCGGCCTCGCTGTCGCGGGACGGCGGCCTCGTGGCCAGCCGCTCGCGCGCGGCGGACACGCGTGAGCCGACAGCAGCAGAGCTCTCGCTCGGTGCGGCGGCGAGCTCCTCCCCACGGACTCGCGGCATGGCAAGGACGAGGTCGAAGCGGTCGAGAAGCGCGCGCGACAGCTTGTCCCGGTACCGCGCGAGCCGCTGCGCGGAGCAGCTGCACCGCGCGGCGGGGTCACCGCGCCCGCCGCATGGGCACAAGTTCATGGTCGCAACGAGCTGAAACCGGGCCGGAAAGACGATGCGGCCGGCCGCGCGCGACACCGAGACGAAACCGTCCTCGAGCGGCTGCCGTAGCGCCTCGAGCACCGGTCGATGGAACTCGGCGAGCTCGTCCAGGAGGAGCACGCCGCGATGCGCGAGGCTCGCTTCGCCCGGCCGCAGGCGCGGCCCGCCGCCGACGATGGCGGCGGTCGAGGCACTGTGGTGCGGCGCGCGGAACGGCGCCCGCGAGACGAGCGGTTGCTCCTCGTCCACGATCCCCGCGACCGAGTGGATCCGCGTCACCTCGAGGGCTGCCTCGGAGTCGAGCGGCGGCAGGATCCCGGGCAGCCGGCGCGCGAGCATCGTCTTCCCCGTGCCTGGCGGCCCGCCGAGGAGGACGTTGTGGGCACCCGCTGCCGCGAGCTCGAGCGCACGGCGCGCGCGCTCCTGTCCGCGGACCTCGGCGAGGTCGGCTGCCGCCGCCGCGCCGTTGCCGTTCGACACGAGCGGCGGCTCGGGCTCGAGCTCGAGCTCGCCGCGCAGGAAGGCGACGGCCTCGGCGAGATGGTGGATCGGGATCGCGTCGACGCCGGCGAGGGCCGCCTCTCGCGCGCAGTCTCCCGGGCACAGGAGGCGCTCGACTCCAAGCCGCCGTGCGCCCTCGGCGACGGCGAGAACGCCTCCGACCCGGCGCAGGCGACCGTCGAGCGCGAGCTCCCCGACGGCGGCCGTACGCTCGAGCGCGCTCCGCGGCAGCTGCTGGGAGGCTGCGAGGAGCGCGAGCGCGATCGGCAGGTCGAAGCCCGATCCCTCCTTGCGCAACTCGGCAGGCGCGAGGTTGACCGTGATGCGCCCGTCCGGGAAGCTCAGCTCGGCGGCGGAGATCCCACTTCTGACCCGCTCACGCGCTTCCTGGCAGGCGCGGTCGGCAAGGCCGACGATAGCGAAGCCGGGGAGACCGTCGCGGACGTGCGCCTCCACGTCGACCCGGCGCGGCTCGAGGCCGACGAGCGCATGCGTGACCGCGCGTGCAAGCACGCACCGAGGCTACGAGCGGAGTGGTGACGCCTCTGTGCCGGGTTGGTCGAGGATCGCCGAACTGTTCAGTCCGACGCCAAGCCGAGCTGCCTCAGCAGGGTGGCCGCGTCGTAGTACTCACGTCCATCGACGAGCAACCCGTCGCGAGCGTGCATGACCACGCAGAAGGGCACCTCGATCGTTCGGCCCGTCGGGCCAATATCTCCTTCGGGCGTCGCGAGCGGGCCGGTGTGGGTGCCGCGAGCGACGACCTCGGCGAACGCGTATTCGCCGGCGTCGACGAGCAACTGCACCTCCTGCGTCAGGTCCGGAAAGGCGGTGACGAAGACGTCGCAGAACGCACGCCACTCGTCCCGGCTGTGCACGGTGTCGCCGCCACCAACGTCCATGAACTCGAACTTCTCGTCGACGACGTCGCCGACGCGGTCGAGATCGTGCGCGCTGAGAGCGTCGAGCACCTCGCGGAGGTGCGACGCGGCGACGGACTCCGGCATGCCGCGATCCTAGACCGCAACGGAGGCCACTCCCTCATCGAACGCTAACGGTTGCAATCTAGTCTCATTCTGTGCTGCGCCTGGAACGCCACCGGCTTGGTCCGCGTGTCTACTTCTGCGGCCTTCGCATCCACGAGTTCGTGCTGGGGTTCGGCGTGCTCGCAATCCTCCTCGTCGGCGGGGTTGCCGAGCTCTGGGATCTGACCCGCCGCACCGAAGTCGCGGCCCTTTTCGGCACGTGGCTCATCGGGAAGGATTGGCGCGACCTCTTTCCGTCGAAGCGGAACACCGCCTCCTGGGGCCTGCTGCCGCACCGGGTGGCGCGCGACCCAGCCGCCGAACTCCGCTCCCGGTCGTCGAGCGCGGTCTAGCCGAGCCGCTTCTCCGCTTCGGCGAGCGCTCGCCGGACGTACGAACCCCACATCCGAGCCCCGGCGAGGTGGTTCAGCACCCAGCCGACCCTGCCCTTGATGCTCGGCCGAAACTCGCGGCTGAGGCGCATGACGACCTCGCTCCCCTGGCCCTGCGGGGTGGCCGCGAGCTCCCAGGTGCTGCGAGTGCTGATCACGTTCGAGTCGATGATCGTCTGCCGGATCGTTCCGGGCTCGGACCAGTCGTACCGGCTCCGCTCCCAGAAGACGCCGATCATGCGGAGGCCTTCCGTCACCTCAGCAAAGTGGGCTCCCCGGTCGTGCACGCGCAGGTACTTGTTCTTCGAGTTGGGCCAGAGCTTCTCGCGCGCATCCGAGAAGTCCGCTGCGGCGCTGATGACCTGCTCCGGCGTGAGTGGGGTCGTCGTGGACGTCGTGATCTCGAGCACGAGCGCGATCGTACTCCGGTCGGAGACGTGCCGACAAACTCAGATCACGCGCGCAACGAGCACGTCCTCGAAGTACTCGCCGGCCCGCCGGCCTGTGCGGCGGTTGACGTGCCGGCGTAGCCGCGCCTCGAGCCTGAGCCCCGCGCGCGCGAGGATTTCGGGGTAAAGGTCGCGCCGGTCGTTCACGACGACGAGCACGGGGGCGTCCGGCCGGAGCTTCACGGCCGCCCAGGCGAGGACGGACGCTACGCCGTTGCGGTACGCCTCGAGCGCCGCGAGCGACGTCCCCGAAGCGGCGGCTCCGATCTCCCGCTCCCGCCGGTCGTCGAGCCCGAGGAGCTCGTACGCGTAGCGGTGCTGCTCGTGGTAGTCGATCAGCCC
>VAXA01000050.1 GCA_005883365.1 Actinomycetota bacterium | reverse complement strand
CGCTCGAGGAGGCGCGGGATCCGGCGGTGCGCGCGGTCGTGATCACGGGTGCCGGCCGCGGCTTCTCGGCCGGGCAGGACCTGACCGCCTTCGGCGAAGCGGGCGACGTCGCCGCGATGCTGCGCGCGACGTACCACGTCAACGTGCTCGCGATCCGTTCGCTCGAGAAGCCGGTGATCGCGGCCGTGAACGGCGTCTGCGCGGGTGCGGGGCTCTCGCTTGCGTGCGCGTGCGACATCCGGCTCGCCTCCGACGCCGCCTTCTTCGTGCCCGGCTTCGTGGGGATCGGGCTGATCCCCGACTCCGGCGGCTCGTACTTCCTCCAGCGCCTGCTCGGGACGTCTCGTGCGTTCGAGTGGATGACGTCGAACCGGCGGCTGACGGCTGCCGAGGCGCATGCGTGGGGGCTCGTCTCCGAGGTGGTGGAGGCGGAGTCGTTCCCCGCGCGGGTGGCCGAGCGTGCCGCCGAGCTCGCCGCCGGGGCGACGCGCGCGATCGCGCTCACGAAGCGGCTCTACGACGAGGCGGCGACGTCCACCCTCGCGGAGCAGCTCGAGCGGGAGGCGGAGACGCAGGCCGAAGCGGCGCAGACGGAGGACTTCCGCGAGGGAGTCGCGGCCTTCGGCGAGAAGCGCGAGGCGCGCTTCAGCGGGCGCTGACGAGGTTCAGCACCTCGCCGTCGTCCGGCCAGCGTCCCTCGTTCTGCTTCGAGAAGACGAGCGCGCCGTCGGCGACGACGTCGAACTGGGATTTCTCGCCTTCGCGAATCGAGGCGTCGATCCCGTTGTCGTTCAGCTCGGCCGCGAGACTCGCAGCCCGTCGGTCGTACCCGCTTCAGACGGGGCAGTAGAGGATCTCGACCGCCACGTCGAGAGCGTACCCGGAGCCAAACGGGCTACGTGGCGGCGCTAAGCGGCCCCGAGAGTCCGCACCTCGGCGCCGTCGATGCTGACCGTTGCGGCGCCTTCGCGCAGCACGAAGAACGAGTACTCCGACGCTTCCTCGCCGATGAGCTTCACGCCGGATCGTCACCACCGGCTGCCGGTGCGATACTCGGTGTCGTGGACGAGGACGATCTGCGCAGGCTCGAGGCGGTCGGCTCCGAGCTCGCCTTCACCGCCGGGCAGGTGCTGATCGAGCGCGGCAAGCCCGGCACCGGCCTCTTCGTCGTGGTCGACGGGAACCTCGTCGTGGAGGCGCCCGAGGGCACTCGCGAGCTCGGTCCGGGGGCCGTGGTCGGAGAGCAGGCGCTCCTGTCATCGGACGGCATGCGCACGGCGCGCGTCCGCGCGCTCACCGACGGCGTCGTGCTCGCCGTCGAACGCGCAGAGATCGACCGCCTGTGCGCCGACGATCCCGCGTTCGCAG
This sequence comes from Actinomycetota bacterium, assembly GCA_005883365.1. GTDB lineage: Bacteria > Actinomycetota > Thermoleophilia > Gaiellales > Gaiellaceae > Palsa-739. The sequence continues at coordinate 4,593 of VAXA01000050.1, read as the reverse complement.
AGCGCCTGGCTAGATCGTCTTGAACTGCTCGAACGGCTGGCGGCAGCTCTCGCAGTAGCGAAGCGAGCGGCACGGCGTCGGGCCGAAGATGTTCTCGAGCCGGGTCTGCGTCGAGCCGCAGTAGGGACAAGCTTCTCGCGGCCGGCCGGCGTGATCCGGTCGGTCGACCACGAGTCGTCGGAGATGACCTCGACCTGGGGCTCGGCGCCGAGGCCGGCGACCTTCTCCTCCATCGCCCGCTTCATCACCTCGAGAGCGGGGCAGCCGAGGAAGGTGGGCGTGAACTCGATCCGGACGTGGCCGTTGCGGACATCGATCGAACGGATGACGCCGAGCTCGACGAGCGAGACGACGGGGATCTCCGGATCCGGGATCTGTTCGAGCGCCTTCCAGACCTGGGCTTCCGCTACCACTGTGCTCCCGCGGGCGCCGAGCGACGCACCATCGTCATCTCCTCCCACAGCGGCGCGAGCTCGTCGGTGTGCGTCCCTCGGTCGACGGCGTCCACTTGGGCGAGGCCGACCCGCTCCACGAGCTCGCCGCGCAGCTCCGTGGGCAGGACACCGAGCGCGTACGGCCACAGTTCGTCGACGGCGGCCCGGAAGCGCGACTCGTCCTGCAGCCGTTCGTGCCACATCTCGGCGTGCATGCGGTGGTACGCCTCCTCGCGATCGATCTTTGCCGCGAGCCCCGCGACTGCCGGGTCGTGATCGCCCTTCAGCGCAGTGATCCGGATCTCGTCGGCGACCTCGTACAGCCAGCGCCGCGCGATCGTGTGCGCCCAGTCGAGCACGTGGAGCTCGACGAGCGGCGCGCAGCCGTACTCCTCGGGCTTGCGGTCGAAGGCGAGCGCGTCGGCGTCGCCGTCCGGCCCGACCACGAGCTCGTAGACGGCACGCGCGTGCCCGATCTCGTTCTGGGCGATCGAGGAAAAGGCAACGTCCTCCTCGAGCAGCGGCGCGATCCCGGTCCACTCGGAATCCCGCCACCCCAGGACGAGCTCGTCGTCAGCCAGCCCCAGCAGTGCCTGCTCGTTCACGAGCCTCCTTCAGGCGGGCCTTGATCGAATAGCCGTCGACGCGGCGGTACTTGAGGTCGAACTCGTCCGCCCAGTCCTCGACGTCGCGGATCGCATCGCGCGGGACGAGCCAGAGCGCGACAGACTCGCCGCGTCGGCCGTACTGCTCGCGTGCCCAGGCTTCTGCGAAGTCGGCGTCGGGCGCCTCGACGGAGCCGGCGTGCTCGAGCGGCTGGCCCTTGCGCTCCCGGCGAAAGACTTCCCAGACGCTCAAGCCGCGAGCACCGCGTCGCGTACCCACCGCTCCTGCTCGAGGAAGCGGCGGCGGAACGCGAGCCGCTCCTCGGTCTTCGGCCCGTGCCCCGTCACGACGTGCTTGAGCTCGTCCCAGTCGGGCTCGCTGAACTCCCACTCGCCGTCGTGGCACCGTCAGCCCGAGTTCCCAGATCTGGGGAACGTAGCCGTCGAGGAACTGCTGCCGCGCCTCGCCGTTCCCCTGCGACTTGATGCGCCACAGGTACATCGGGTCCTCGTCCTTCGGGATCGGGTTGCCGTGGAACTGCATGAGCGGCCCCCACCACCGGTTGAGCGCCTCCTGCACCAGCTCGAACTGCTCGGGCGTGCCGGTGACCATTGCGAGGATCACGTCGCGGCCGTGCAGGATGTGGAACGACTCCTCCCAGCAGATCTTCTTCATGATCCGCGCGTACGGCGCGTACGAGCACTTGAGCAATGCCTTCTGGCTGATGATCGCGGCCGCGTCGACGAGCCAGGCAATTACTCCGACATCTCCCCAAGACAGGGTCGGGTAATGGAAGACGTTGTGGAACTTCGCCTTCCCGTCGACGAGGTCGGCGAGGCACTGCTCGCGCGGCTTGCCGAGGTCCTCGACGACGCGGTAGATGAGCTGCGCGTGCCCGACCTCGTCCTGCACCTTCGCCGTCAGCGCGAGCTTGCGCTGGAGCGTCGGAGCGCGGAGGATCCACTCGCGCTCGGGCAGGACGCCCATGAGCTCGGAGTTGCCGTGCATCTCGATGAACTTGATCAGCTTCGCCCGGTAGTCATCCGGCATCCAGTCGGCCGTCTCGACCTGGCCGCCGCCCTGGACGTACTCGAGAAATGCCTGCTCGTCATGGGGAATCTCGACCGCTGCCACGCAGCACCACCTTCCGAACGATCGTTAGTTTTCGAAGTGTAGATGTCCGCCCGCCGCAACGAGCTAACCCGTGCCGCCGCCCGCCTCTTCGCGGAGAAGGGCTACCACGGCACATCGATCGGCGACCTCGCCGAGGCGATGGGCGTCCAGAAGGGCTCGCTCTACGCGCATATCGAGTCGAAGGCCGACCTGCTGTGGGAGGTGGCGCGCGAGGGCTCGGTGGCTTTCCACGAGGCTCTCGATGGAGTGCCCGAGGAAGGCCCGGTCGTCGAGCGGATCCGGGCCGCGCTGCGTGCGCACCTCCGTGTCGTCTCCGAGCAACTCGACATCGCGACCGTGTTCGTGCGCGAGTGGCGCTACCTTCAGGGCGAGCGACGCGAGGAGTTCGTGGCGGAGCGGCGCCGCTACGAGGAGCGCTTCCGCGCGCTCTTCCGCGAGGGCCGCGAGGTCGGCGAGCTGCGGACGGATCTCGACGATGCGACAGCGGCGCTGCTCGCGCTGTCGGCCGCGAACTGGGCGTACACCTGGCTACGTCCCGGCGGAGAGACAGACGAGCTCGCCGACCGCTTCACGGCGCTCCTGCTCGACGGGATGCGCGGCTACGCGAGCCGGTGAGAGCGGCTCTCGTCGTCAATCCGTTTGCGACGCGTGTGAGCGGGGAGCAGCTCGCGCGCGTGCGCGGGGAACTCGAGTGGGCCGGCGAGGTGGACGTTGTCCTGACCGAGCGGCGGGGTCACGCGACGGAGCTAGTGACCGCCGCCTGCCGCAGAGGCGCCGATGCCGTCGTCGTCTTCTCCGGCGACGGCGTCTTCAACGAGGCGCTGAACGGGCTCGAGTCGGACGTGCCGATCGGCTTCCTGCCCGGTGGCGGCACCAGCGTCCTGCCGCGTGCGTTGGGTCTCTCGCGGGATCCCGTTCGTGCGGCGCGGCAGGTGGCCGAAGCGCTGGCGGGCAACCGCACGCGCAGGATCTCGCTGGGCCGCGTCAACGGCCGGCGCTTCGCCTTCGCGGCCGGCGTCGGCTTGCCGGCGGAGGTCGTGCGGCGGGTGGACGCGCTCGGGCGCCGCGGAGACGGACGCCGTCCCGGCGACCTCGCGTTCGCGTGGGCGATCGTCCGCGCACTTGCCGAGCGGGGCGGCCGACTCGAGCCGCAGCTCGAGATCGAGGGCCACGGCGCCGGCATCTGCGCCTTCGTCGCCAACGGCCGTCCTTACACGTATGCGAACCGAGTGCCGCTCCCGATCGCGCAGGACGCCGAGCTCGAGCAGGGCCTCGATCTCGTCGCTCCGACCCACGTGAGGCGCCGCTCTCTCGTGCCGACGGTCGTACGCGTCCTGAGCGGCCGAGTCGGCGGCGCACGATTTCTCAGCGAGCATGACCTCGACCGGATCGAGATCCGTTGCGACGTCCCGCTGCCCCTCCACGTCGACGGCGAGGACCTCGGCGACGTGGAGCAGGCTGTCTTCGAGGCGGAGCGCGCCGCGGTCTCGGTGCTCGTCTGATCCTCACCCCGACGCGGCGCTGACTCCGGGTTGACACCTGGACCCCTAGAAACTTCTGTGTCGTTGTTCTAGGGTCGGCGGCAGACCTGCTTGGTGGCGGCGTCGAGAAGAGGGGGTCGCCCTTTGGGGAGAGGAGGCGCTAATGCGCGCGAAAGTCTTTTTGAGTTTTGTCGGGGCGCTGATCGCCGCCGTGGCGCTCGTCTCGGCATCGGGAGCCGCGACAACGAAGGCGCAGAAGGTGACACGGATCGACGTCTCTACACGGGCGGCCGTGGTGCATTACCTGCGGTCGATCCATGTGAGCGCAAAGGGAGCCGTGATCCAGCGCGGCGCCCTCAACTACGCCGGAGCTCGCTGTCCCGGTACGCGCTGGACCTGTGCGAGCACTCGGCACACCGTCGTCCAGATTGCGAAGCGCGGCGGCCAGAACCGCTTCGTCTGCAGGAGCTCGAGGTGTTCCGTCGTGCAGTTCTCCGGCGTGTCGGGCGGGTTGTACATCGCCGGCCGGCACTTGGCTTCAACGGCTGCGCCTACCAAGCCCAACAAGGCTGTCTGCATCAAGACGACCGGTCTCGGTGCGTCCTGCTCGATCACGCAGTCGGGTGGCGGCACTGCCATCGTTTGGGAGGACGCCGGAAAGCAGACCGGACTGACGCAGACCGCGCTTTACACGGCGTCGATCGCTCAGACATCGGCATCGGTGGACAATATTGCCTGCGTCCATCAGAGCGTCTCCATCGACGGCTCGACGACCAACACCAAATCGTCTGGCGCGACCGTGACACTGGAGGCGCATCAGTCGATCATCGTCAAGCAGGATTCGGCAAGCGGCGGCAACACCGCCGAGAACGCGAGTAATCCGTCGCCCGGCGTCTACCAGTGTGCTTCGTCGGCGCTGTCTCAGGACCAGACGCTGA
>VAXA01000049.1 GCA_005883365.1 Actinomycetota bacterium | reverse complement strand
AGCCCGTCGTCGCAGCCGTTCGCCGGCAGCGGGTCGTGACTGACATACGAACCGCCGAACGTGGAGTCGTAGTCGGCCGCTCCGGTTCCGTCGGTGTACTGGGGATCGACCGAGTAGACGTTCGAGGCGCCGTGGCTATCCGCTTGGACGTCCGTGAAGTACTGGTTGATCAGGGTCTCGTAGTTCGCGCCGAACGTGAGGCTAGGCCTGGGAAAGCCGCGTCCGAAGCGCGCTGTTTGGCTTGCATGCGGCACGACGCCGGCGATCGACCCGTGAACCCGAGTCGCGCCGCTCGCCGCGGTGGCGCCTCCGAGCATCACCAGAGCGGCTGCGAGCATTGCGAGTAGACCCCTCACCCTTTTCACCATCGCATTTCCGGCCTGAAAAGCCAACCCCCCGACGAGGGGGGCCGTGCCGAACCGCTAGCGCGCGAGGGGCACGCGCGAGGTTGCGCGCGAGGTCGCGATGCCGGTGCCCGCAAGGTTGACCGCCGTGACCCGCACGCGCAGCCGGTGCTTGGCGTCGCGCTTCGTGAGCCGGTACCTGGAGCGCGTGGCATGCCGGATGCGCGCGCACGATCCGCCGCGAGCGTTGCAGCGGAGCCACTGGTAGCGATAGCTCGTCGGCGGCCCGCTCCACGTTCCTCGGCTGGCCGAGAGTCGCCGTCCGACTCGGGCACGTCCGGAGACGTGCGGCGCCTTCCCGACGGCCGGAAGAGCGACGACGACGCCGCTGACCTTGGAGAGCGCCTGCGTGGTGCCCGCGGCGTTCGTGGCCGTGATGCGGGCCTCGAGCTTGTGGCCGGCGTCAGCGGCGGCGGCGACGTGGCTCGCCGTCGTGGCGCCCGAGATGGCCGTGCAGCCGCTGCCGTCGGCGGCGCAGCGCAGCCACTGGTAGGCGAAGCTCGCGGACGAGTTCCACGTGCCGGCGGTCGTCGTGAGCGTCTTCCCGACCGCGGCAACACCGGAGAGGACGGGGGCTGCCGTCGCGCTCGGTGGTCCCACTACGACCGCCGACGGCGCCGACGCGACAAACCCGGCCGTTCCGGCGGCGTTCGAGGCGCTTACCTCAGCGCGAACGCTGTGGCTGACGTCGGCCGACGTCAGCTCGTAGGTCGAAGCCGTCGCGCCCCCGATGTTCCCGCAGCCGCTGCCGTCCGCCGCGCACTGCTGCCACTGGTACGCGTATCCGCTCGGGGCGTGCATCCAGGAGCCCTCGCTAGTCGAGAGGACCTGGCCCTGTCCGGCCGCTCCGCTCAGCACCGGTGGCGCGACGGTGCTTGGCGCCACCGTCGGCGTGTAGTGCTGGAGGCAGACGTTCCCGTCGTTGCTGTACTCCTGCTGGAGCCAGTAGTGGTCGCCGTTGATCACTTGGTTGTACTCCGCGCCCGCCGTTCCGCCCAGCGCTGTTCCGAAGTCCCAGGCGCTCTCGTTGTGCTCGTGGCTGATCGTGTTGATGGTCGCGTCGGCGTCGTCGCCGCTGGGGGAGGATCCGGATGAGCAGCCGCTGATGGTCGCGTCGTACGGCTCGTTCGCGTAGAGCACCGGCTCGTTGTTCGCGTCGACGAAGCCGTTGTGGTAGGCGCAGTAGGCGTTCGTCGTGCACTCCTGGTTCGAGCCGTCGAAGCAGGAGCCGACGCTGTTGGGCGTAATGAGGAAGAACATCGTCTCCGTTCCGCCGTGCCAGCCCGTCAGCGTGAGGACGTGCTGGATCTCGTCCTGCAGCTGCTGATCCGTGAGACAGACGGGGTCGTGGACGCCGCTGTGGAAGTCGTTGCACCCGTTCACCGGGAACGGATCGGTGTCGACGTACGAGCCGCCGAACGTCGACTGGTAATGGACGGCGGCCGCGTTGTCGTAGTACTGCGTCGCCACCGAGTAGACATTCGTCTGGCTGCCGCTCGCCGCGGCGACGTCCGTCAGGTAGCGGTTGATCAGGTTCTCGTAGGTCGCGTCGACGCTGAACCCGCTGGGGACCCAGTAGATCGCGTACGTCGTGTTCGTCCGCATCGTCCAGCATGGCTCGGGGCTGCTGGTGAGTGCGCACGGCGACTCGTGCAGGAAGAGGGGGCCGTTGGGAGGCGCTGCAGCGAGCGTCCCGAAGGGGTGCTGCCCGCCGGCATGCGGTACGACGCCGAGAAGAGGGGCGCGAGCCGGGCTAGCCGCGGTGCCGCTCGATGCTGTGGCCGCGAGTGCCAGTGCCGCCAGCAAGAGAACCTTGGGCAGGCGGCTCATACGTACTCCAGAGTGCCCGAAAAACCAGGCACCCGCCGAAGGCTCAGCGGCGCTTCAGCCCTCCGGCGTCGCGGCTGAGCTTTCGGACGGCCGCCTCGAACGACGTGACCGAGTCTCCGAGATTGCCGGCGTCCGTCTGGAGCCGCGTCAGCTGCTGCGCGAGATACGCGGCCTGGCTGGAGATGTAGCCGGGATCGAGCTGTCCGGCGGGCGTCGTCGTGAGATAGCTGTCGAGCGTCTTCAGCTCGCTCGCGATCCGTCCGGCGGAGGCGGTGAGCGAGCCGGCTCCGGAGGACACCGAGCCGGCTGTGCCGCTCGACGCGGTCGCCTCGGCGGCGACTTTGGCCGCGGCGACGACGACGGCGTGCTCGGCCGTCGTGGCGGTGGTTGCGGCGGCCTGCTGACGCCCCAGCGAAGCGCGGAGCGCTGTCACCCGTTCCTCGAGTCCGCGCGTACGCGCAGTCGCTGCCGCGAGGGCGGTCCGTGCCGCTGTGTCGCGCTGCGCCTGGTGGCGCCAGCCGATCGAGAAGCCCGCAGCGCTGACGAGACCGCCGCACAGGAAAGCAAGGCCCATGAGGAGCCACGCCGAGCGTGGCAGCCTTCGGCCGCGGCCGCGGGGAGTCGCCGTAGCGAAGGGCGCGCGCTCGTCGAGCAAGGGCCAGCGGGTGGACTCGGAGGTCATCCGGGAGCGCTTCGCCGTGGCTCGGCCGGCTCCTGCCCAGCGCGTGCGCGCTACGCTCGGCCGGTGGAGCCGTCCCGCGACGACGTACTGAAGGCACTCGAGCAGGTGATCGACCCGGAGCTCCGGCGCCCGGTTACCGAGCTCGACATGGTGCGCGACCTCGAGCTTCACGACGGGGTCGTCGCGCTCACGATCGTCCTCACCGTCGCCGGGTGCCCGCTGCGTGACTCGTTCGAGCAGCAGGTCGACCGCGCGCTCGCAGGCGTGCCTGGGGTGACAGGCGCCCAGCTCTCGTTCGACGTGATGACGCCCGAGGAGCGGCAGGCGCTGACGCAGAAGCTCCGCGGCGGCGCGCCGCAGCGCGACGGCGTGATCCGGCTGCCTCCGGACTGCCGCGTGCTCGCCGTTGCAAGCGGCAAGGGCGGCGTGGGCAAGTCGTCGCTCGCTGCGAATCTCGCGGTCGCGTTCTCACAGCTCGGCCACAGCGTCGGCGTGCTGGACGCAGACATCTACGGGCACTCGATCCCGCACGTGCTCGGCATCCGGGAGAGGCCGATAGCCATCGACGAGCTGATCGTGCCGCCGGTGAAGGACGACCTGAAGCTCATGTCCATCGGCTTCTTCCTCGAAAGCAGCAACGAGCCGGTCATGTGGCGCGGGCCGATGCTCCACCGCGCGCTCGAGCAGTTCCTCACCGATGTCCACTGGGGTGAGATCGACGTGCTCGTCGTCGACATGCCGCCCGGGACGGGGGACGTCTCGATCTCGCTCGGTCAGCTGCTGCCGCGCGCCGAGGTCGTGGTCGTGACGACGCCACAGAAGCTCGCGCAGGACGTGGCGGCGCGTGCCGCCGCGATGGCGCAGAAGACGAACATGCGCCTGCTCGGCGTCGTCGAGAACATGTCCGGCGACGTCTTCGGCAGCGGTGGCGGCGAGGATCTCGCGGGCGAGCTCGGTGTTCCGCTGCTCGGCACGGTGCCGCTCGATCCGGCGCTGCGCGAGCAGGGTGACGCCGGCGCACCCATCGTCTCCGCGCAGCCGGACGCCGAGTCCGCGCAGGCGATCGTGGCGATCGCGCAGGAGATCGAGGCGCTCCGGCGCGATCGCGGCGGCATCGTCAAATCGCTGCCCCTCGTGGGCTGAGCGAGGCGTGGACGCCGGCGAGGGCCTGAGCCGGCTGCGTGCGCTCGGCTTCGCCGACGCCGACGCGCAGGAGCTGTGGGGGCACTTCGACGCGGCCGAACGACGCGGAAAGCAGGGACACGGCCACGCGCGGATTCCGTGGCTCGAGGGGCTCGAGGGCTACGACCCGTCGGCCGAGCCTAGGCTGCTCGACGAGAAGGACGGATACCAGCGCTGGCACGGCGGCGGCGCCATCGGCTATCTCGTGCTCGGGCGCGTCGTGCGCGTCCAGCTCGAGCAGCCGCCCGCGCATGCACGGCTCCTCGTCTGCGAGCGGACGTTCCCGACGGGGATGCTCGGGCACCACGTCCGGCGCCTCGCGGACGGCGGCCTGGTCGGCGTGCTGACTGCGACCTCGCCTCGCCGGCTCGGGCATCCTGCGGGTGGCCCCAAGCTCGCCGGGACGAACCCGCTTGCGATCGGGATCCCCAGCAGCGGCGGCGACCCGGTCGTCGTCGATGCCTCGATGGGTGCCGTCACGTGGGGCGACGTCGTCGCCGGGCTGGCGCAGGAGGAGGAGCTC
>VAXA01000233.1 GCA_005883365.1 Actinomycetota bacterium | reverse complement strand
AGATCGCGAAGTACCGGGCGGCGCGGCGGATCTGGGCGCGGCGGATGCGCGAGAAGTACGGCGCGCGCGACCCGCGCTCGTGGCTGATGCGCTTCCACACCCAGACGGCCGGCGTTTCCTTGACCGCGCAGCAGCCGGAGGTGAACCTGATCCGCACGGCGATCGAGGCGCTCGCCGCCGTGCTCGGCGGGACGCAGTCGCTCCACACGAACTCGTTCGACGAGGCGCTCGCGCTGCCGACCGAGCACGCGGTGCGGCTCGCGCTGCGCACGCAGCAGGTGATCGCGCACGAGACGGGCGTCGTGAACACGATCGACCCGCTCGGCGGCTCCTACTACCTCGAGCAGCTCACGAACGAGCTCGAGCGCCAGGCGTACGACTACTTCGAGCGGATCGAGGAGCTCGGCGGCGTGATCCCGGCCATCGAGCAGAACTTCATGCAGCGCGAGATCGCCGAGGCGAGCTTCCGCTACCAGTCCGAGGTCGAGCGCAGCGAGCGGGTCGTCGTCGGCGTCAACCGCTACGTGCAGGAGGATGAGCAGCCGATCGAGCTCCTCCGCATCGACCCGGCGCTCGAGCAGAAGCAGATCGAGCGGGTGCAGGCGGTGCGGGAGCGGCGCGACGCGGCCGCGGCCGAGGCGGCGCTCGCGCGGCTGAAGGAGGACGCGGCCCACGCGGACCGCAATCTCATGGAGCCGATGATGGCCGCGTCGCGCGCGTACGTCACGATGGGGGAGATGTGCGACGCGTTGCGCGAGGTGTGGGGCACATGGCGCGAGACGCCCGTCTTCTGAGCCACGTCCCGAGGTAACACGGCCGGAACCAGGTTCCGGACGTGTTTTTTCGAGACACGGCCGCACGAGAGTCTTGCGCCGGGCGCTACGCCCGAGGAGGCTGTGCGGCATGCCGCGTCGGCCACGCGACATAGCTCCCGGCTTTCACCACGCGTGGGTGAACGCTACGGGCGACTGGGACTACTTCCTCGATGAAGTCGACCGCGTGGCTTGGGTGCGGCGGCTGGTGCAGATGCTCGAGCGCATGACGTGGACCTGTGTGGCCTTCTGCCAGATGTCGACGCACGTCCACCTTCTCGCCAGCGTCCCCGACGAATCGCTGCCGATCGGAATGCGAGACCTCAATCGCGAGTACTCATGCGACTTCAATCTCCGTCATGGCCGAAAGGGCACCTTCTTGAGAAAGCGCTTTGGAAGTCGGCGGATCGAGGACGCAGACGATCTTCTCGGCACATACTCCTACGTGGTGCTCAACCCGGTCGTCGAGGGTCTTTGCCTGCGCCCGGAGGAGTGGCGCTCGCGAGGAGCGTGATCGCGGAGGCCGGCGGTACCTCGGGTGCGCTACGTCAGGTGGTGGACAGCGCGGCCCGGGCACGTCTGAAGCGAACACGTCCGGAACCTGGTTCCGGACGTGGCCTTTCGAGCTAGGCTCCGGGCCGTGGCAGGGAAGATCCGCGTCGTTGTCGCGAAGCCGGGCCTCGACGGGCACGACCGCGGCGCCAAGATCATCGCGCGCGCGCTCCGCGACGCCGGCATGGAGGTCATCTACACCGGCCTCCACCAGACACCGGAGCAGATCGTCGAGACGGCAATCCAGGAGGACGCCGACGCAGTCGGCATCTCGATCCTCTCGGGCGCGCACATGACGCTCGTCCCGCGCATCCTCGAGCTCCTGCGCGAGAACGGGGTCGAGGACGTCGTCGTCGTAGTCGGAGGGACGATCCCGGACGACGACGCCGACGAGCTGCGCAAGCTCGGCGTCGCCGGCGTCTTCGGGCCGGGGGCAGCCACGACCGAGATCGTCGACTTCATCCGCGGCGCCGTCCCTGCATGACCGTCGTCGTCGAGCGTCGCGATGATGCGGTCGCCGTCGTCACGATCGAGCGGCAAGAGGCACTCAACGCCCTCAACGTCGAGACGCTGACCGAGCTCCGCGACCGCTTGGGCGAGCTGGCCGAGGACGAGTCGGCGCGCGTCGTCGTCCTCACCGGCGCGGGCGAGCGGGCCTTCGTGGCCGGCGCCGACATCAAGTACATGAGTGGCCTCGGCCCCGGCGAGGCAAAGGAGTGGGGCGGACTGGGCCACGAGGCGGCGCGCTTGCTCGAGGAGATGCCGAAGCCCACGATCGCCGCGATCAACGGCTTCGCGCTCGGCGGGGGCTGCGAGCTCGCGCTCGGCTGCGACCTGCGCTACGCCTCGAGCAACGCGCGGCTCGGACAGCCGGAGATCGACCTCGGCATCGTCCCGGGCTGGGGCGGCACGCAGCGGCTCGCGCGGGTCTGCGGCCTCGGCGTCGCGAAGGAGCTGATCCTCACCGGCCGCCAGGTCGACGCGGAGGAGGCGCTGCGGATCGGGCTCGTGACCGCGATCGCCGATCCCGTCCTCGAGCACGCGCTCGAGGTCGCCGGCAAGCTCGCCGCGAAGAGCCCGGGCGCGCTGCGCGTCGCGAAGCTGCTGCTCAACCTCTCGCCAGACGCGCTCGACCGGGAAGCCGACGAGTTCGGCGACCTCTTCGCGAGCGAGGACGCGAAGGAGGGGCTCGCCGCCTTCGCCGAGAAGCGCGCGCCCCGCTTCGTCGGCAGGTAGACGCACGCGCGCAGGAGGATTCGAGGCGCACGGCGCGTAGTCGGGTACCCCATGCGCTTGCGCTTCCTCCTCGTAGGAGCGGTCGCCGCCGCGGCAATGGCTGCGGCTCCGGCCGCACTCGCCTCGGGCCGTAACCCGCAGACGGCCGGGCTGCAGGTCGCGCTGCGAGCCCAGGGCCTCTACCGCGGCCCGATCGACGCGATCTCGGGGCCGAAGACCGTCGCCGCCGTCCGCGCCTTCCAGAGGATCCACGGGCTGCGCGTCACCGGCCTCGCCGACGCGCGCACGCGAAAGGCCCTCGGGCCGCTCGGCCGCCCGCTCTTCGGCTCGCGCACGCTCCGGCGGGGCGCGTTCGGCTGGGATGTCGCCGTGCTCCAGTTCCTGCTCGTCCGCCAGGGAATCAGCGTTCCCGTGAACGCGTATTACGACGGTCCGACGCTGCACGGCGTGCGGCTCCTACAGCACCGGCTCCACCTCCGCCATGACGGTATCGTCGGACCGCACACGCTCAGCGCAATCGTGCGGCGCGAGCCCGTGCCGCTCCCGCGGCAGATCGTCGTCGTCGCCAAGCCTCATCACCGACACCGCTCTGTCCAGATACACGTCGTCCGCTCCGGCGAGTCGCTCACCGAGCTTGCGAGGCGGTACCACACCACGATCGCGAAGCTCGTACGGCTCAA